>JALEHC010000611.1 GCA_022763215.1 Saprospiraceae bacterium | reverse complement strand
GGTTTTGCACGTTTGGGTGGCCGAAGCATTGGTATTATTGGCAATCAGCCATTTAGTCTTGCTGGTGTGCTGGATGTGAATAGTTCGCGCAAAGCGGCTCGATTTGTACGCTTTTGCGATTGTTTCAATATTCCAATGTTGGTATTGGTCGATGTTCCAGGTTTTTTGCCAGGTACCGATCAAGAGTGGAATGGTATTATCGTTAATGGTGCAAAGTTACTATATGCCTTTAGTGAGGCTGCGGTGCCAAGAGTAACGCTGATTACAAGAAAAGCTTATGGTGGTGCTTATGATGTGATGAATTCGAAGCACATTGGTGCAGATATGAACTTTGCATGGCCAAGCGCGGAGATCGCTGTGATGGGCGCAAAAGGTGCTTCTGAAATTATTTTCCGAAAGGAAATAAAGGCATCAGAAAACCCGGAAGCCATGCTAAAAGAAAAAGAAGAAGAGTATAAAGAAAAATTTGCGCATCCATATCGAGCCGCTCAACGCGGTTTTATCGATGAAGTAATTGAGCCTCAAACATCGCGAAGAAAACTTATAAAAGCTTTTACCATGCTGGAAAATAAGGTAGCCAAACTGCCTAAAAAGAAGCATGGCAATATTCCTCTATAATTGCAGTGTAGAGCATAGTAATGAGTAGAATCGCTCATTACTATGCAAGCCTCAAAAGTATGAATTTCAGAAAGAATCGAACATTGGCCGAATCCTTCGGTTTTTCTTCTTAAAAAATAATGCCGAAATTCTTTCGATTCATATTGCTATCTATTTCGTGTTTTCTCATTTTAGAAGCCTCATTTGCCCAGAATATGGAGGAATCAGATCCTTTTCAAGCAGATTTTGGATTTCGGGCGGTGGCAGAAATTGGCTTCCTCAGTGTACTCGATCATAAAGTACAATTTAGTAATAGTGGAACTTATTTCGATTATGACGATAATGGGGGACAAGACATATTATTTCCAATTAGTCGCTTGTCTCTGGAGCTAGATTTTAATCAAAAAAACACGCTGATTTTCTTGTATCAACCGCTCCGCTTAGAGTCTACGGTTGCTTTAAGCGAAGATTTGATAGTCGATGATTTGACTTTCCCGGCCGGTACGGTAGTTGATCTGCTTTACAATTTCCCTTTTTACCGGCTTAGTTACCTAAGAGAATTATTATCCAGCAATGAAAAGTATGCATTCGCAATAGGTGGAACCCTGCAAATACGCAATGCGACTATCACCTTCACTTCCGCAGATGGAACACGCTTTCGCGCAAATCGCGATATTGGCTTAGTACCTGCCTTAAAGATTCGAAGTAGCTACAAGATCAACAAACAAGTTTTTCTCGAATTAGAAGCAGATGGTATTTATGCTCCAATTAGTTACTTAAATGGAAGCGATAATGAAGTTACTGGTGCCATTTTGGATGCTAGCTTACGAGCAGGCGTACAACTGACCGACGAAATTCGTACTTTCTTGAATTTGCGCTACTTAGGTGGCGGAGCAGAAGGTACAGACGAAGACGAAATGGGGCCTGGTGATGGTTATACGCGAAATTGGTTACACTTTGGAACAGTTTCCATTGGTGCCGCTTACAGTTTGTAAGGTACTGCCCTTAATCATCCCAATTTTCATAATCAAACTGATTATCCTTAAAGTCATCAATTTCGCGGCGTTCTCGTTTAGTTGGACGCCCCATTCCTTTCTCACGGAATTCGATTTTGCCTTTACCGACAAACCAGTCTTTGTATTTATTGATTTCTTCCTGTGGGGTAAGGTCTACATAACATTTCACGGCAAGTGGAGCACCTACACGCTTTTTCAATAAATCAACAACCTTGAATTGCAGATCAAAGCCATTTTTTTTGACATCTACCATATCGCCACGCTGCAAAGAATAAGAAGGCTTTACGATTTCATCATTCACTCTAACCTTTCCAGATTTGCAGGCGGCAGTTGCGAGCGTCCGCGATTTAAAAATACGTACACTCCAAAGCCATTTGTCCACTCTTACTTTTTCCAACATATTCTCTTTTCTTCAGTCTATCTGTTAACAGCTTTAATAGGGAAGAGGTTCCTTGATTTTTGTTTATTCTGAAATTCTTGGATACTGCATATTGAGTTTTTCCATGCCTTCTACGATTGTTTTGGCAACGATATAGTCGCGGTACCAGCGTTCGTCTACAGGCACGATTGTCCAAGGCAAAACACTCTGATTGAGTACATCTTCGTAGCATCGCATATACTCCGACCAATGCTCTCGCTCTTTCCAATCATTGGGGTTGTGCTTCCAGTTTTTATCATGCTCGTCGATGCGTTCCTGAAGCTCTTTTTCTTGTTGTTCGTAAGAAAGATGTAGATAAAATTTGAAAATCAGCGTGTTATTGTCAAACTGCAATAGATCTTCGAAAGCATTAATGGCATTCATTCGCTTTTTGTAGCGTTCCTCATCGATCCAACCATGTACCCTTTGAATGAGCACATCTTCATAGTGCGAACGATTAAAAACCTGAATATTTCCCTTTGCGGGAACACGCTGGTGAACACGCCACAAAAAGTCATGAGCAAATTCCTCCTCCGTCGGTTTTTTGAAAGAATACACATTGATGTTGTTGTGGGTACACTTTCGAAATACCTTTTTTACGGCACCATCCTTGCCACTGGCATCCATTCCCTGAAAAATGACCAAGATCGCATGTTTTTGCTCTGCGAGCAGTAATTGGTGTAGGTCACCTAGCCTTTCGGCAAATGCTTCCGTCTGGTCTTTTATTTCTCCTTTATCAATATCCTTCGGAGGGCGAGTATCGTAGTCGCTTAGTTTAATCATCAGCTTTCGTTTTTATACGCGCATCTTGCTGCGCTTCACAAGGTAAGATTGCAAAATTGGCTTGAAACCTTCGTTGATATCGGCTTCTACAAAGTCAATTTTATATTGCAAACACTTCAGGCGAAGTTGCTCTTTAAACTTAGCCATCTGCTCCACATAATGATCTTTTACTTGATTCGATTGCAATCGGACCTCTTCTCCAGTTTCGACATCAATAAATAGATAAGGGCGGTTTTCAAAATCAAAATCTACCTCTTTTGATTTATCAACGGTGTGAAAAAGTACGACCTCGTGCTTATTGTGTTTGAGGTGTTGCAGCGCAGAAAACAATTGCTC
>JALEHC010000610.1 GCA_022763215.1 Saprospiraceae bacterium | reverse complement strand
TGAAAGTTATTGAAGACTTCATGGATCGGGCTTTAATGTCCAATGTTGGAAATTTGCGCATCATACATGGTAAGGGAAATGGTACCTTACGAAAGGTAGTCAAGAAGAAACTTAGAGAATACGATTTGAATATGAATATCTACCATCCGGCACAAGAATTTGGAGGAGACGGTGTTACCTTGGTGGATATCAGCTAAAAGGAAGGAAGTCGGATGAAGATGATTCATCCGACTTTTTATGTTTGGTTAAAACATTTCAGTTGCAGCGAAGTGGAAGTTACCTTCGATAATCGCATTTTCATCTGAATCGGCACCGTGTACAGCATTTTCACCGATGCTAGTAGCGTACAAAGCACGGATAGTACCTTCCGCAGCTTCAGCAGGGTTAGTTGCTCCGATAAGAGTACGGAAGTCTTCTACCGCATTATCTTTTTCAAGAATAGCAGCCACGATAGGTCCAGAAGACATGAAGTCAACCAATTCGCCATAAAAAGGGCGTTCTTTGTGCACAGCGTAAAATTCGCCAGCTTTTTCTTTTGACAAATGTGTTTTCTTCATCGCAACGATTCTGAATCCAGCTTCGTTGATTTTTGCTAAGATAGCACCCGTATGACCTGCGCGTACTGCATCAGGCTTGATCATGGTAAATGTGCGATTTCCAGCCATTGTTTTCGTATATGTTTACAGGTTAACAAATCCACGCTATGGTGGTTATTAGCTTGGTTTTTAAAGCCGTGCAAAAGTAGGAAAGTGCACCAAGCATGCCAAACCCAAGAGTTAATATTTTGGTTAAATTCATATTTTTTGGGAAATTCGCATCCTGATTACGACAAATACATGGAAAATACACAAGAATTAAAATCTTTTCTAAGTCTACCCAAGGATATCGTCATTACCACGCACCGCAATCCAGACGGAGATGCGATTGGCTCTTCGCTTGGGTTACAGCATTATCTAGCCAACCAGGGGCATTCTGTAAAAATAGTTTCGCCTTCGGAATATCCTGACTTTCTGGCTTGGATGCCAGCCGTCAATGATATCATGGTTTATGATATTGAGCCCGAAGAGTCACAAAAAGAAATTGAAAAAGCAGATGCTATCTTTTGCCTTGATTTCAATTCTCTTGATCGGATTGATAAAGTTGGTGAAATTGTTGACAAACAAAAAAGCCTGAAGGTGATGATCGATCACCACCTTTATCCCGAAAATTTTGCAGATCATTTAATTTCGGATACCACTGCCAGTTCTACCTGCGAAATGGTGTTTGATTTTATTTGCAATATGGGCCACAAGCATCTGATGACTCAAACGATTGGTGATTGTTTATTCACAGGAATACTTACGGATACGGGGTCTTTCAAATACAGTACTTCTGCCAAATTATTCCGTATTGTTGCAGATTTGCTTGACTTAGGCGTGGATGATTATATGCTACAGGATTTGATCTTTAATAGCATGAAGGAAAAACAACTTCGCTTGTTAGGCCATTGTTTGTACAATCGGATGGAAATATTACCAGAATACGGAACTGGAATTATCCATTTAACGAAAGATGACTATTCTGAGTATGATATTCAGCGAGGCGATACCGAAGGTATTGTCAATTATCTTTTAAAAATGAAAGGTATTCGGATGGCTGCATTTATTATGGAGCAACCGACTATCGTAAAAATATCACTTCGATCTAAAGGAGATTTCTCTGTGCAGGAGATTGCCAAAAGGCACTTCAAAGGCGGAGGTCATAAAAATGCTTCTGGTGGTGCTTCTTTCCAAGGGCTGGAAGCAACCCTCAAAAAGTTTAAAGAACTCTTACCTCGATACCAGGCTCACCTTGTAAAGCCTTATTGAGTTAACTGCAAAAATTATTTTCACAATTTAAATTCAATGCAACCAATTATGATGCGAATTGCTATGCTATTAGTCGTTTCTGCCTTAATTATTTTGACGTCTTGTCAAAATGGTGGAGGAAAACAAGTTTCCTCTCAAGGGTGGGAATATGTTAATCATACAAGTCTCGACGCTCAAATGCCACAACCTGGCGATTATATTTTTTTCCACGCTACCATGCGTAACCAGGATAGCGTTTATTTCGACAGTAGATCACAACCGGAATCACCATATCTACAAATTCCTGTTACGCCTAATCCACAAAGAAGAATCTCTCCTGTAGAAGATGTTTTGGCGGAAGTGGCAGAAGGCGACAGTGTTACTATTTTCATCGACTTGGATACGGTACAACAGCCACCAAGAGGATTTACCAATGAAGATGTAATGGAGTACGATGTAAAAGTACTGGAAGTTAAAAATGAACAAGAGTACCAGGCATTCATCGAGCAGAAACGTGCAGAACAGGCTGAAAAAGCCGCTGTTGTTCAAGCTCGTGCAGAAGGTGTTAAAACCTTGGTAGATGAAACGCTTGAAAAATACAAAAATGGCACACTTGAAAACCTGATAGAAACACCATCTGGTTTGAAGTATGTTATTCATGAGCAAGGCAACGGAAACAAGCCAAATACAGGTCAGGCCATCGATGTTCAATACTATGGTGTATTGGCAGCAGACGGAACTATGTTCGATAACAGTTTCAGCAGAGGTCAGGCGATCCGTTTTCCATTTAATTCTGGCCGTGTTATCAAAGGTTGGGATGAAGGCCTTGGCTATTTGACGGAAGGTGCTAAAGCTACGTTTTTCATTCCTTCAGAGTTGGGCTACGGTGCTGCAGGTTCCCCTCCAGCTATTCCTGCCAATTCTGAATTGGTATTCTATGTAGAATTGGAAAAACTGTATTAATCTAACACTTGTTGTTATCTTGGACGCATTGATGGAACCTCCATCAATGCGTCTTCTTATTTTTTAACCAAAACGCAGTGCGAAATGACTACTGATCAATTGAAAGAACTAAACGATCGAGTGGCGTCTTTAAGGAGGTATCTTTGACGTCGATGAACGACTTCATCAGATAGAGGAAAAGGAGCAGCTTTCGCTAAATCCTAATTTTTGGGACGACCCAACGGAAGCAGAAAGTGTGCTTAAAACCTTAAAATCCCACAAAAACTGGGTAGAACAATACCGACAAGTCAACCAACAGGTCGAAGACCTGGAAGTGATCTACGAATTTTTCAAGGAGGAAGAAGCTAGTGAAGAAGAAGTAGATACTAAGTATGCAGAAGCACTGGCCGCTATTGAAGATTTGGAATTCCGCTCTACACTCAATAAGCAGGAAGACGAACTGGGCTGCCTGCTCGAAATCAATGCAGGTGCAGGCGGTACGGAAAGCTGCGACTGGTCGCAGATGCTTTACCGTATGTACACCATGTGGGCTGATAAAAAAGGCTTCAAGGTAAAAGAACTCAACCTGCAAGAGGGGGATGTGGCCGGTATCAAAAGCGTTTCTGTCGAAATCAATGGCGATTTTGCTTACGGTTTGCTGAAAGGCGAAAATGGCGTGCACCGCTTGGTAAGGGTAAGCCCTTTTAATGCTCAAGGCAAACGTATGACCTCTTTTTCTTCGGTTTTTGTCCATCCACTCGTGGATGAACGGATAGAAGTAGAAATCAATCCGGCTGATCTCGAATGGGACACATTTCGCGCAAGCGGAGCCGGTGGACAGCACGTTAACAAAACGGAGTCTGCTGTACGTGTGCGACATTTGCCGTCAGGCATAGTAGTGGAGTGCCAGCAAGAACGATCCCAACATATGAACCGCGATAAAGCTATGCAAATGCTCAAATCGAGGTTGTATGAGCAGGAATTGGAAAAACAAAGAGTAGCTAAGAGCGAAATTGAGTCTACCAAAATGAAAAATGAATGGGGATCTCAAATTCGATCTTATGTATTGGATGATCGACGAGTCAAAGACCACCGAACAAACCACCAGACTAGTCAGGTAGACAATGTACTGGATGGTGATTTGGATGATTTCTTAAAGGCATTTCTGATGACCGGAGGAATCTAGGATTTATCCATGACCGTATCTTCTACCCATTTCTCGTAAGCCTCATTGGAGGCTACTTCGAGTCGTATAATACAGGGCACTTCGTAGGGATGTAGTTCCTCGATAGTGCTCTCTACTTTTTCCCAAATGTGGATGCTCGTTTGCATCATGGCAATAAATTCGCCACTTTGATTGATTTGGCCTTTCCACCAATACGAGCTGTTAGCTGGTATGATGTTAGCGCCGGCAATCAATTTTTTTTCCAGCAATTGGGTGGTTAGCTCCTGTGCATCTTCTTCTTTATCGAAGGTTACATACAACATGGCAAAGCTCATAGCAATGATTATTTTTAATGGTGCTCAATGCATTTAAAGATAAACAAGTCTGGCAGTTGGTGAAATAATTCGCCATCGAGATTTAGAATAATTTGTCCGTTTTTATCGTTGAACTATTCCAATCTTATATCAAACCCGCGAACACGTATTATGAAGCAACATCAGATCGTCAGCATTTTGAAATGGGCTACTTTTAGTGTATTTGCAGCTAGAGGTTTTCAACATATTTATTGGGATGCGCCTTACCGCACCCTGTTTTGGGATGAAAATTTGATGAAAGGGCTGGTTACCAATTGGTTGGGGTATGACTGGCACACCTATGTCACTAGTCCGGCTACAGATGCATTTCTAACGTCTATGGTCGATGGCATCGGTTGGTTTTATCTATTGTGTGCAATGGCCGCACTATTCATCCAGCGCTTACCAAAGGTGGCTATTCCGATCTTGCTGACCGGGAGCTTAAGTCTTCTCTTTTTAGCCTTTTTATACTGTAAAGAGCACTTTTTCTTTGTTGGGCAGTTTTTCGAGTACACCTTGCAATGGAGTGCGCCAGTATTTCTGGTTTTGGCTTATCGCCAAATTTTACAACCGTCTACACTTTCGCTTTCGCTAAAAATTGCAATCGCGCTTACCTTTACCTGCCATGGCCTGTATGCGGTAGGCTATTATCCTCGGCCGGGGCATTTCATGCAAATGACCATGAACATTCTGCACATTGACAAGGCTTCCGCTATACAATTCCTGAATGTCGCAGGTGCATTAGATTTTGTACTTAGTGTTTTGATTTTTTTACCGGGCCGGTTGGCCCTCCTCGGTTTAGGTTATGCTGTATTCTGGGGATTTGGTACAACAATGGCAAGAATCTATGCCAACTTTATCCCTGATTTTTGGCAAGACTCTCTACTCATTTGGACACATGAAACGCTCATGCGGTTTCCACATTTTCTTGTACCATTGGCTGTCTTTTTAATGGAGCGCGTAAGAGAGCAAGTACCTTTTTCATTCTCGTTTAGAATCGGAAAGAGAAGTCCTGTTGTAAAATAGGAGAAGCCCCTGTTTATGAGTTAACAGAAAGTTGCTGATAAACAGGGACTTTTATAATTAGATAGCCAGAATTTCAGCCATTTTCACCAAATCGTCATTGACTGGTTTGGATTTGGCAATAGCCTCTTCAAAAGGCGTATAGGTTACTTTATCATTGATAATGCCCACCATTTCGCTGGAGCGACCAGCAATTAAGGCTTCCACCGCATGGTATCCCAATCTGCTCGCCAGTACGCGATCCAGGCAAGTAGGAGAGCCTCCTCGCTGCAAGTGCCCGATGATGGTTACCTTGGTATCATAAAAATCAAATTGTTCTTGTACTTTGGCTGCAATTTCGCCGGCTCCGCCATGTGGGCTTCCTTCTGCCACGATTACCACACTAAATAATTTCTTGCGCTTCGCACCTTTTTTCAGTATATCAATCAATTGATCGATACCCATATCATTTTCAGGAATTAATACGCAACCAGCCCCGCTACCAATACCAGTATGCAAGGCAATATAGCCTGAATTGCGGCCCATAACCTCTACAAAGAAAAGACGATTATGAGAATCGGCGGTATCGCGAATTTTATCCACAGCTTCTACGGCTGTATTAATCGCGGTATCAAACCCAATGGTATAATCTGTTCCGTACAAATCATTATCAATGGTACCTGGCACACCTATAAACGGGATGTCATGCTCTTTAGAAAAAACACTGGCACCGGTAAAAGTTCCATCACCACCGATAGCAATGCAACCATCGATATCGAATGCTTGTAGTGATTCGAATGCCTGTTTCCTTCCCGCTGCTTCGCGGAAACGCTGGCTTCTGGCTGTTTTCAGAATAGTACCACCCCGATGAATAATATTACCTACATTTCGGGGTTCCAATCTTCTAAGGTCACCCTCAATCATACCCTCATACCCACGATAAATTCCATAGACGTGCAAATCGTGGTAAGTTGCCGTTCGAACAACAGCTCTGACAGCTGCATTCATACCTGGCGCATCACCACCGGAAGTAAAAACTGCGATTCGCTTTATAACTTTACTCATAGCCAAATAATGCCTTTTTTGGTTTGATGCTGGAAAAGTATCGAAATTAAATTAATTAACCAAAGTGGTATGGAATTGCACCAAATAATCAATCGGTTTTCGAATAAAATTCCCGCTTTGAAGATTGCGTTCTTGCAAAACAAATTTAAGAATATCCTGAAAATAGTAGGCTACAGAACCAATAAAGTGCACAGGTATTTGGTTGCAACCTGGATATTTACGCACATGCCGATCAATGAATTCTGAAAAACATTTATATAAGAGCTGTTTGACAAAGAAATGGTCATGATGTTCTGACAAAAAACGGGTAAAAGAAGCGAGATATACATTTGGTGTTTCTTTACCGTATATCTTATCTAGTATTCCTGCAGGACCTTCCGGATACCATTCTTCCAGTGCTTTTATCAGTTCTTTTGGCATTTCACGGTAAAAATAGGCCTGTAGTAGTTGTTTTCCGAGATGGGTGCCGCTTCCTTCATCTCCCAGTAAGAAGCCAATATTAGTCACATTATCTATAACGGTGTGACCATCATAGAGGCAGGAATTAGAACCCGTACCCATAATACAAGCAATGCCGGGCTGGGTGCCACAGGTAGCTCTGGCTGCCGCCAAAAGATCATGCTCTACGATAATCCGGGCATTTTTGAACAAGCGCCCAAGGGCATTAGCAATAATCGACTTTCGTCCGGCATCCCAGCAGCCCGAACCATAATAATACACTTCCTGAGTGGCGTTCAAAGTGGCAGGCTCTGTGAAAGTTTGCTGCAATTCGTTGTAAATCAATTGATCATCGTGAAATACTGGGTTGAACCCCATAGTACTGACACTACTGGTTTGCTCAGCATCTATCAGTTTCCAGTCAGCTTTAGTAGATCCACTATCTGCGATAACAATCATGGTCGTAGGTTTAATGATATGCGGCTAAAGATAGTGTAAAAGATACGCTAAGTAATAACTTCGAGGCTTAAATTTTTTAAAACAAAAAATTTTAAAACGACTTGTTTTAAAACACAAAAAGTTTTAATTTTGCTTTAGATCAAACAATTTAAAGTAGAAGTATTATGACAGGAACTCAACATACAGACTTTAACCCCATCCGCAGGTTTGAATGGAACGGCTTAGCTTATTTATTAGGAAAACACTGGTTTAATTTGTTTTTGATTGGTTTGGGACTACATTTATTTTTGCATAAAGACATTAGTTTTCAGGTCAATATCAATGCTAAAGAAGGAATCCCACTGGAGGAAAATATATTACCCGACGGTCAGAAAAAGGGAGCCACCAATACTTCCATGATGCAGGCTATGCCAACTAGCTATAAAATTACTCAACCAGCTGCCCAGAAAAAACGCAACAAGAAAAAGCCAACCGATAATCGTGCTCAGACATTTGGAAATCTAACTTTTATACTGAGCCCGACTTATGCGAGAAGACATCAGATTGATGAAGGTTTAGTACAACAAAAAATAGGGTATTGTCAAGAATACGTTGATCGGTTTGCCGAAGTTGCTCAGGCTGAACAACGAAAATATGGCATTCCGGCTGCTATCACACTGGCACAAGGTTTATTGGAGTCCAATGTAGGTGACAGCAGACTTTCAAAAGAATCCAATAATCACTTTGGTATCAAATGTAAACGAAAGTGCAAAGGATGTACTTGTCGCAATTATACAGACGATGATATTTACGATATGTTCCGTGTGTTCGATACCGCATGGGAAAGTTATCGGGAGCATTCAATACTACTTAATGGCGCTAGATACAAGCATTTGCTAAAGTTGCATCCGGACGATTATAAAGGTTGGGCAAAAGGATTGCGTAAAGCAGGCTATGCCACGGATAAACGCTATGCAGAGAAATTGATCAAAATTATTGAAGCAATGAATTTGACTCAGTATAATGTATAATCTTCTAACTTAATATAAAAGATAGATGAGAGCTAGCTTGTTTAAGGTAGCTCTCATCTATTTTACAAGCGCTCAGAATCGTAAACGAGCACTTTTTTCCAAAGGCTTTCCGACTCATCAATAAACTGTAAATGACCAGCTTCTTCCTGGTATTTGTCTTGCTCTACTTTGGTATCAAAACTCAAAATGAGACTGAATGTATAAGTATTATCAATGACTGAACGATCTGTATCGGCGGGCGTTCCAATGTGCTTAGAATTGATATTTTCAGAGCGTTCTATAAAGTTGGTTAGAGAACTTAAAAAAGCATCTCTATCTTCCTGACGATCTGGGTTTTTGAGCCAAAAATATACTACATGCATAAATTCCCCTGGAATAGGCTGAGCTAATTGCTTTGTTGGATTACTATTGTAGGCATACCGGAATATTTTCAACTGGCCATTATTATCTTTTTTTAGAACCATTTGCCCTTTTACAGAAAATTGCACTTGCTCACCATTTTCAGGATTATTCCAACGACCAGTATTTTGGGTTTGGATGATCGCCATATCTCCGGCAAGTAAGATTTCTTGAATCTCAAATTTTTCTTCAAAATCCAGACTTTCAAGCTCTTTGAAGTTTTCGGCAATAGAAGCAGTTCCTTTAGCTACCGTTTTGCCTTCCGGCAAAATGATGGCATTTTCATGGAAAACCGCAGCAATTTTAGCAGCAGATTTACTGCTTAATGCTGTCGAATATTCGTCTAATAAGGCTTCTATTTCACTTCTTTCTATTGGCGCGTGCTGGGTACAAGCAGAAAATAGGAAACCAATGATGAATATCTTTGTGATGTTTGAAAGGTGCATATTTTTATTTTTTGTAATTCTTTCAGAATGTTTAAACCAAGATAAAGAAATCAAATAGACTTCTTTGAAATGCCGATGCTTTATCAATTTCACCCAAATTGTGGAAGAAGAATATTTTGTAAAGTACCGAATCGCTGCTTTTTTGTTATTTTGCGAGATAGATTTTGCAAATAACACCTATGGATCAGATTCTAGAAAAAACAGCCAATACGATAGATCAGATCAGTGACTGGATTGGAAAACAAGTATCCTGGTTAACTACTGCACTGGTTATTTTGGTTTGTTTTGATGTGATTACCCGTTATACTTTTAGTGACACTTCTGCCTGGATTATGGAACTCGAATGGCATTTATTCGCCTTAATCTTTTTATTTGGGGCTGGCTATGCCTTCCGACATGATAAACACGTACGGGTTGATTTATTTTATGCGCGTTTCGCAGCTCGAGATCAGGCACTCGTCAACATCATTGGTGCTTTAGTGTTTCTCATTCCTTGGTGCCTTATTCTCATTTATCAAACATATAATTTTGCACTCGTTTCCTTTAAGGATGGCGAAACATCACCAGATCCAGGAGGTCTACCTGCCCTTTGGGTGATCAAATTTTGTATTAGTATCGGATTATTTTTTTTGTTATTACAAGCTATTTCCAGCTTGTGTAGAAACCTTGTTATTTACAGAGCCAAAGAAGACTAGCAAAACGCATGGAAATACTAGCAATCATATTATTCCTGAGCATTTTTATTCTTATCCTTTATGGATATCCGGTTGCATTTACCCTGGGAGGAATCTCCATTCTCTATGCAGTTTGCTTCCTTGATCCAGTTAGTTTCACTGCTTTACCACCCCGCATCATGGGAGTAATGAGCAATTATGTACTACTGGCAGCTCCATTATTTATTTATATGGGAATTATGCTTGAAAAGTCCGGCCTTGCGGAAAGTTTACTTGAAACGATGGCCATACTTTTCGGAAAATTAAAGGGTGGTCTTGCGATTTCTGTTGTTCTTGTGGGGGCTTTGCTGGCTGCCTCTACCGGAATTGTAGGCGCTACCGTAATCACAATGGGCTTAATCAGCTTACCAACCATGCTTAAACGAGGATACAGCCCCGAATTGGCAACCGGTACGATTGCTGCCTCCGGAACTTTGGGGCAAATCATCCCTCCATCTGTTGTTTTGGTGTTATTGGGAAGTGTTTTAAATGTTTCAGTAGGAGATTTGTTTGCCGCAGCATTATTACCGGGTTTATTACTGGTTGTTTTGTATATCGTCTATATAATGATTTTGGCAACATTGCGACCTGAATCAGCTCCCTCCATTCCAGAAGAAGAAATTAAGGCATTTAAGCAAGATAATTTCATATGGAAAGTACTGAATGCTTTTTTTCTTCCTATGTTACTGATAGTTGCAGTCTTGGGGTCTATTTTTGCGGGGATTGCTTCCCCAACAGAAGCGGCCGCAGTAGGAGCTATGGGCGCCAGCATATTGACTATTGTTCAAGGTAAATTTAATCTGAATATATTAAAGGCCGTCATGCGGGAAACCACGCACCTGACCAGTATGGTGTTTATCATACTTTTAGGTGCTACTACCTTTACGTTTGTTTTTCGCGAAATGAATGGTGATGGCTATTTGATTAGCTTAATCGAAAACGCTAACCTTTCACCTATGGTATTTCTGGCGCTTGTTATGATAGTCGTATTTGTAGCAGGCTTTTTTATTGATTTTATAGAGATCATATTCATCGTAGTACCAGTTGTAGCGCCTATTTTTGTAGCCTTTGAAATTGACTTGGTCTGGATTGGAATTTTATTAGCGCTGAATTTACAAACTTCTTTCCTTTCACCACCTTTTGGGTTTTCTCTCTTTTATTTAAAAGGAGTTGCTCCACCTGAGGTGACTACTCAGCATTTGTACCGAGGAATCATTCCTTTTGTAGTCATTCAATTGATATTCTTGTTTTTGATCATTTTATTTCCGGAAATTATCTATTGGGTAGGTAACTGGATTGGCATGGGTTAACCTAGTTCTACTTTGGATAAGAGCTGATATAAATTTTGTGCTTCTTGTTCGGAAAGATCTTCTTGAAAAAACTGCTTGACAGCAGCTTTTATTTGAGGTTGAATGTTGTCAATCATCTTTTGGCCTGACTTGGTAATTTGTATATCCAGTTTCCTTCGGTTGGAAGGACAAATCGTTCTGGTAACTAATTGTTTAGCTTCTAATCGATCCAATAATCGAGTCAGATCAGGACTATTCAGGATCATTCTACCTTTAATGTCTTGTGCGGAAAGTGGTTTGGGATGGCTTCCTGCCAAAATTTTCAATACATTAAATTGAGCATGCGTAATTTGAAAAGGAGAAAGCACTTCTTTTACTTCCTTTTCGATCCAATGTGCGATTTCGATTAATCTGAAATATGCTTTTGCGTGAAAATTTTCCATGTTCAATTAAACAAAGGCACAGTAGCAAATTGCTACTGCACCTGATTTTTTAGAGACTTTTGTGAGAACCATCGCAAAAGCCCGGATTTCCGGTTTGTTTACAAGCACACATAAATGCTTTTTTCGATTTTTCAGCCTTAATAATAACCGGCGAAAAGGCACTGCCTTTATGCGAGCCATCACAAAAAGGTTGATTAGTCGATTGGCCGCATGCGCACCATGCATAGGTTTTTCCTTCTTCCATTTCTACAGGAATAGGTTGTTTACCAGCAATTTTAGGTTGTTCCATGACAAATTTTATTTAGTCTGCTATTCAAAAAATTCTGTTAGCTCACCCATTTTACCAGCTCTGAAGTCATTGACTGCTTCCACAATTTCTTTTTGAGAATTCATCACAAAAGGACCATGACTTTTTACAGGTTCTTTAATTGGTAGCCCCGCTAGTAAAATAGCGCGTGTGTCTGCCTGTGCTTGCAGTTCTATTTCTTTTCCATTTTGCTCGAAAATGACTAAGTCCTTCCCCTTGGATATTTCTTCCTGATTAACCAAAAGTTGGCCATCGAGCTGGTATGTCAAAGCATTGAACTGCTCAGGAACAGGAATGTTCACGCGACCACCTTCCTGGAAATTTAGCCGTAAGGCTAAAATAGGAGAGTAGGTCTCAATGCCTCCTTTAGTTCCCTTAAAATCACCAGCTACGACTGCTATTTCTACCTTCCCGTCTTGCGACAAAATAGTTGGAGTGCCTTCTTTCGTCAATGGAAAATATTGAGGAGGTGTCATTTTGTGTGCTGTAGGTAGGTTAACCCAAAATTGGATCAATTCCCAGTCACCGGCTTGCTCTGCTATTTCCTTTGCAGGTCTTTCGCTATGAATAATACCGCTTCCAGCATGCATCCACTGAGTGCCTCCTTCATAAATGACACTATCGTTGCCAATGCTATCACGATGATGAACGCCGCCTTTAAATACAAAAGTGACTGGCGCAAAACCTCTATGTGGGTGAGGTGGCACACCTACCTTTTCTTGTTTTTTAGGAACGGTGTAGGATTGGTCCAAATGATGTATCAACAAAAACGGATCAAGTTGATCGATCTTTTGATGGGGTAAAGCTTGATCCAGAAAAACGCCTCCCATATTGATTTTGAAGGCAGCTACTATTTTATGAATATTCCTTTTCATTATTATCTGTTTTAAACAACTATTGTTATAAACAAATAAATCCTAAAATGTTTCAATAAACGTATCTACATCATTTTTCCTGAAAGATTTATCGAACTTATGGAAGAGTGGAGCAAAAAAATCAAGAAACTGTAATTCTTTCACCTATAAACCAACTAACTACCAAAAAGTAATTGCTTTTGACTGAAAAGGAACGACAAGAAACAGAATTTATCGAACGCGTGAATGCTGCTCAAGGGATCATTCATAAAGTTTGCAGGATGTACTGTGATGACGAAACCCATCGGCAAGACTTATTTCAAGAGATTATCCTTCAACTATGGAAATCCTATTCTTCTTTTGAAGGTAAGTCACAGTTTTCTAGCTGGATGTATCGGGTCGCTTTAAATGTAGCTATACAGGATTTCAGAAAAGAAAAAAAGCGCAAATACTTTTTCCTGGAAAGTTATGATTTTAAAGAGCCAACTTCGCCATCTCCAAGCAAACCAAGAGATTCGCGAATAGATGCTCTTTATAGTGCCATTGCAAAATTAGACAAAATTGAAAAAGCAATTATGCTCCTTCATCTGGATGAAGTCTCTAATGAAGAGATTGCTAAAATTGTCGGAATTACCCAAAATTATGTGCGCGTAAAAATGACAAGAATCAGAACCAAATTAGCCAAAACAATAACGAATAAATAATATGGATTTGACAGCAATAAAGTTTGTTTGGAGCCTACTTCAGGACACAACTTTAGAAGAGGATAAAGTGGATAAACAAGCGATTCAGAGGGCTTTATATCATAAATCCAAGTCAGAAATCGCTATCATTAGACGCAGTTTGCATATAAAATTCATTATTGCAACTATGGCTATACTTATCGCAGTAGCACTGGCTTGTCTGTCTGTAATAGAGACAGAAGCCAATCCAATGAGTTTTATTTTTTCACCAACAGAATCACTTGTTTTTTATAGCGTTTTAGCCTTGTCGGTAAGTATTATGGTTTTCTATAATTATGCCGCTTACCAACAAATGAAGCTCGTTGAGCGGTCGAGTTTGAATTTGAAAGAAAACCTGACATTCTTCATAAAGGCTATGAACCGAGCTATTGATTTCAATATTTTTTCGGATACACTAATGACTCCCATTATTTTCACTTGGGTGTACTATGCTTATGCATTTAAGAATCGCGACTTGGAGCCTGATCTACGAACATCCTTGTTATTTATTTTACCTATCCTAATAGGCGTTTTATCCTTTTTTACCCAAAAATTTATGCAGCAACTAAAATTCGGGAAGTACCTCGACCAATTGAAAGCCTATTTGAATGAACTTCAAAAAAATCCAAACCATCTGTAATTCATGGCTATGAAACGACAACTAACCAGGTAAACAAATAACAATTATGAAAAGAACAGATTTGCTTAGAGTAGTAATAGTCGTAGGTACGATTGTAATGCTGATCGCATTTGTAGTCTTTCCAGAAGATTATCCATGGTATAGTGAAATAATGCTTTTCAATGCCGGTCTTTGGCCTTGGCTATTGGCTAAAAAAGCTTTAAAGAAAACGGACTTAACCATAAAAACTCAATAATTATGAATAACTCAAACCTCAAGTTTTGGCTTCAGATCGTAGGAATCTCTTTTATTATCATTGGAGCATTCAGTATTCTTCCTGAAAATGATACCTGGATTCATGATGTTCTTCAGATCGTTTTCGTAGCAGGATGCATTTCCTATCTGATTGGCAGCAAACTCAATCATCAAAATACTTGATCTAAATCGCCTGAATACTACTATAAAAGAGTCGCTCGGTAATATTTGCGTAAGCGGAAGCTTTTTGACGAAAGTCATTATACGACTCGTACACTTTGCGTGCAAACGCATCTTTGGCGGTAATATCAGCAATTACTTCATTGGTATGCTTGCGGAGCTGCTCCAAGATTTCAGGGGAGAAGGTTCTGATTTCAACGCCTTTGTCTTTAAGTTTGGCCAGCGTAGCTGCATTGCGTGCTTCCATACGCGCCATGACCCAATTGTTGATGTAGTAAGAAGCGGTCCGTAGAATCGCTTGAAGGTCAGGAGGAAGAGATTCAAATTTTTCTTTGTTAAAAATATACTCAAGTGCCGTTCCTGGTTCATGCCAGCCCGGTGAATAATAATAACGAGCAATATCGTCAAAGCCCATTTGGGTATCGTGGTAAGGGCCTAGCCACTCGGTTGCGTCAATGATGCCTCGTTCCAAACCCGTATAAATTTCACCACCGGCCAGCAAAACGGGTGCACCACCGGCCTTTTCCAATACTTTTCCACCAAGGCCAGGTATTCGCATTTTTAGGCCTTTAAAGTCTTCAATGGTATTAATCTCTTTATTAAACCAGCCTCCCATTTGTACACCGGTGTTGCCACCTAACATCGGTATCAGGCTATATTTGGCATATAATTCTTCCCAAAGCTCCATGCCGCCGCCGTCATATATCCAAGCGGTCACTTGTTGTGCATTCATGCCAAATGGCACCGAAGCAAAAAACTGAGCAGCAGGTGTTTTTCCAGCCCAATAATAGGCTGCTCCGCTACCAATTTCGGCCGCTCCTGAACGAACCGTATCAAAGCATTCAAGTGCTGGTACAAGTTCTCCGCCACCATATACCTGTATATTCATTCGACCACCAGACATTTTCTCCACCATGTCGGCATAAGCCTGACAAGCTTCTCCTAAAATCGGAAAATTAGGCGGCCAGGTAGTAACCATTTTCCAGTTGTATGTTCTTCCGGAAACATTGGCAGATTTTCCCTGTGCTTTGGTATCAGATAAAACTGACCGAAGCAGAAATGGCATGGAAATCGTTCCTAAGGCAATAGCTTTGAAAAAGTCTTTACGGCGAAATTTCATATTCCTGGTTTAAAGATTATCGCCAATATAATAAGAAACTGATTATCGAAGAAGTACAACATCGCCTTTGAATAATTTGGTCTGACCGTTAATTAGGCGAATTTTCATCATGTACACATATATTCCAGACGGAGCTTCTTTTCCTCGAACTTTCCCCGACCAGGTTCTTTCAAATTGATTGGGCACTAAGTTTTCTTGCACAAAAACTTCATTGCCCCAACGATCGAATATGCGCATTTCTTCAATAGATATTACCTGTGGCCCCGCAAATAAAGTGAAGTAATCATTGAAGCCGTCATCATTAGGGGAAAATGCGTTGGGGATATATATTTTTCCTTCACCACTAACAAAAATCCGAATTTGATCTTGATAGATACATCCGTTATTATCTTCTATGGTTACTTGGTAATCAGCGGTTTGTATGGGTTGTAGAAAGTCGACTGTACAATTAGGGCATGCTTCCATAGGGAATACCTCCAAATCAATGCGCTCTACTTCAAATGTTGTTTGAATCGGAATTACGGTCGTCTGCCCAAGTTCTATGGTTTGGTTGCCTCCCAATTCTATCTGACCGGGATCAAATGGCAAAACAGTAACAGAGTCGATAAGCACGCAGTTATTCTGGTCGGTTAATGCTAATTCGTAGACTCCTGCTTCCAAAAATATCAAGTCTTCTGGTTGCCCCGGAAAGTCATTTACGACTAAGGAATAAGGGCCAGTTCCGCCAGAGGCACTCCAACCATCAATAATACCTTGTTCCTGAAAACAGTCTGGTTGTATTAATTGGTAATCAAGAACTAAAGCAGGAGGCGCTTCTAAAAAGACACTTTGAATCAATTCACACCCTTGAGTATCCAAAATGCGGACTTCATATTCGCCTTTCGGCAAATTTTCAAGCAGATTTCCTGTATCTCCGGTGCTCCAATTATAACTGTAGGGCGGTGTCCCACCCATAGCTTCCGCCAAAATACGGCCATCTGTACCATCAGAGCATAGTAATTCAAACGTGCTAATATTTACTTGCAAAGGAAGTGGTGCACTGATCACCACTTCGGTTACAGCTGTTTGCCCATTGGCATCCACAAGGTTTACTTGATAGTTTCCGGCGGGCAAATCACCAATTTGGTACAAACTGTCGAGTTCTTCAATGAAGATGCTTCCCATTTCACCACTCACCAAATGCAGCCAGGTGGCTGTAATCGGTAGGTAACCACCTCCTGCTGATACGCTTAGGCTACCATCTTCGGCTTCAAAGCAACTGCTTCCAATGGGAATAACTTCCAAGCTTAACTCACAATCAAATGTGCTTAATACCAAATTGATAATGCTATCACAACCAAATTGGGATACGAGTGGAATGATGTAATTTCCAGCTTCACCATATTCTGTATCATCAATGAGTATAGTCTCGCTTTCGCAAATATTAGTGTCGATCGTCACTGCATAATGGTTGTTTACCGCCAAAAATACGCTACTAATGCTGTCACAGCCATTAATTGTTTGGTTTTCAAAAATATAGGTTCCAGCTTCTGACAGCGTACTATCACCTACCATAATCGTGGCACCTTCACAGATATTATAGTACAAACTATCGGCATACTCCGGA
>JALEHC010000102.1 GCA_022763215.1 Saprospiraceae bacterium | reverse complement strand
CGGTTCGATTAGGTTTGGCACTGGGATCAAAAATAAGTCCGGTTAGTTACTTTGATCGTAAAAACTATTTTTATGCCGATTTGCCGAAAGGCTATCAGATCACTCAAGACCGTCTGCCGGTCTGTATTGGTGGTGCACTGCCTATTGAATTGGAAAATAGCCGCAAAGAGGTGCGCATCCACCATATTCACATGGAGGAAGATGCTGGAAAGTCGATGCACGATGCAAACGAACCTTACTCGTTTATCGACCTGAATCGGGCAGGGGTGCCTTTGCTTGAAGTAGTGACTGAGCCCGATTTGCGTTCCGCCGAGGAAGTAGATGCTTTTATGAGTGGTATGCGGCAATTAGTGCAATTTCTGGGGATTTGTGATGGCAACATGGAACAGGGTTCTATGCGCTGCGATTGCAATGTTTCCGTGCGGTTGAAAGGAGCCGAAAAGCTAGGCGAACGCTGTGAAATCAAGAACCTCAACAGCATGCGCTATGCGCGTAAAGCAATTGCGTATGAAGTTAAACGACAAATTGATTTGCTGGAAGCTGGTGGAAAAGTAGAGCAACAAACGCTTAACTTTGATCCAGCCACTGGGGTTACGAGCCCGCTCAGGGATAAAGAAGATGCGCATGATTATCGGTATTTCCCGGAGCCCGATTTGCCACCTATGGTGCTTCATCCGGATGATATAGATGAAATTCGCAAGGCGCTCCCTGCTTTGCCGTGGGAATTGAAAAATCAATTGATCACTCATTATGAGCTCTCCGCTTATGATGCCGATATTTTGACAGGACAACTAGAGCTTGCTCAGTTATTTTTGGCTGTCGCCAAATTCTCCTCGCATTACAAAGGAATTGCCAATCTGTTAATAAACAAAGTAAATCCGTATATTCAGGAACAACAGATAAGCTTTGAGGCGTTTCCGGTCGTAGCGGAGCAACTAGCTCGTTTTGTAAATATGATCGAAGAAGGCAAAGTGGCTAGTGCAATTGCTTACCAGCGAATATTTCCGGAGCTGGTCAATTTTCCGCTGGAAGCTCCGGTTGATATTGCTCAGAGGTTGCAGTTATTGCAAAGTAGTGATACCGACTTTTTGACACAGTTGGTGGAAGAAGTGATTGCAGCTAATCCAGACAAGGTCAAGGCTTATCAGAAGGGGAAGAAGGGCTTACTTGGATTTTTTATGGGAGAAGTCATGAAAAAATCTAAAGGAAAAGCAGAACCGAAGAAAACGAACAAAATGCTACAGGAAGCCCTGTCGAAATAAAACCGAAATATGCGAAAAGACGAGGAAGAAGATCAATTGAAATTATACTATTCGATAGGCGAGGTAGCCGAAAAGTTTAAGGTTTCCAAATCGTTAATTCGGTTTTGGGAAAAGGAGTTTGATCTGCTCAAACCTCATAAGAATAGCAAGGGCGAACGAAGGTTTACCAAAGAAAACTTAGAACAATTAAGGCTGATATACCACTTGGTAAAGGAAAGAGGCTTTACGCTTGAGGGGGCCAAAAGGGAGATCAGGCAACAAAGAGCCCTCCTCAAGCAAAAGCAGCAGATGATTGAAAAGCTTAAAAGATTGAGAAACTTTCTGAAGGAAATACGAAATACATTGTAAAGAACTGGGAATAATTCAAAACAAGGATTTCCTTATCTTTTACTGTCAAAAAAATGGAGGCGACATTATCGCCCCCCTTTGCCGTTTTCTTGGCGCACTTTTCAGAATTTGTCTAATGTACAACGGGAAATTATAACATTCTACTACTAAAGTTTCTTCTCATAGTATATTTAGGGAGTACTATTTTACACTTTACACCTTTTTAAGAGTAAAAATCGAACCAATTCCGTAAGCTTTTTTCGTTTTTGTTGGAGCTTGTTATTAATCTATTGTTTTTCAGTTTGTTACAATAGTTTTCTTTTGCGAGAAAAGTATAAAAAGGGAAGAAAACGAATATTAGAAAAGAATATATTTCGGATAAAAACGAAATTTTTACGCTTTTGATTTCGGTTTTTCGTTTTTGTGTTCGAAAAACGAGAAAACGGCAGGAAATTGGAAAGGAGAGGAGGGAAGAATAGTCAGGTAATACCCGACTATTCTTCTAGTTTGACAATGCGTTTATAGCTTTCGCAAATGAGTGGAAAATCCTTAAACAAATGCGGATGCTTATCGAAGTATTTTTTGATTTTGTAGCGCAGGTTATCAGTATTTTCCAGTCCTAATTCTACAGCTACATCTTTTTTTACCTTATTTTTTCGGAATAGTGACTGCTCAATTTTTCGCAGGTCGATCAGTGCGTGCTCTTCTTCTATCGTCAAATTAGAAGGAGGCGGAGGCGATTCCGGACTAGTTGGTGCCATTTCTTGATCAGGTGCGGAACTACCATTGGTGTAGAAGGTATCAACTAGTTCATTAAATTCCTGTATTTCAACAGGCAGGCAGTCGAGATCAATCTGTTTGCGGTCAAAAATTTTTTTCCGCAATTGCATATAGCTAATCGCATTTTTCAATTCGCGGATATTACCAGGCCAGTGATAATTTTTCAGTTTATCCATAGCCATAGGGCTAATGATTTCATTGACGTCTTCGCCTGGGTAATAGTGCTGCAAAATGAGTGGAATATCAGCTCTTCTTTCGCGAAGTGCCGGAATTTTGACTACCATAGCTTTCAAGCGTTGGTAGAGATCTGCTCTGAAATGACCTTTTTGGACTTCATCTTTCAGATCGCGGTGGGTTGCCGCTACGATTTGAACATCCAGCTGAATATCTTTATCAGCACCAACCGGACGGATCATTTTCGTTTCGAGGAAACGCAGAAGTTTTATCTGAATATTGGCATCAATATCACCGATTTCATCGAGCATCAGAATACCGCCATTGGCTTGTTTGAAATAACCTTCCATATCGCGGGTAGCACCCGTAAAAGCACCTTTTTTGTGTCCAAAAAGTGTACTTTCCAGCAATGTTTTCTGAATGGCCGACAAGTTGACTGCCTGGAACGGCTTGTCTTTACGAGCACCATGAGAATGCAAAAAACGGGCAGCTACCTCTTTACCAACGCCAGTTTCACCGGTGATGAGCACCGTTATATCAGGCTCTTCTGAAACTAGGCGCAATATGCGCTTAATTTCAAGAATTTTTTGAGATTCCCCAATGAAGGTAAACTCTTTCTGCTTTTGGTCGCGATGCTTTTGTACTTCTTGTCGAAGGGCTTTATTTTCTTCGCGCAAAGATTGACTTTGAAGGACTTCCTGGAATTTTTTGTTCCAAAAATCGAAATCGTAGTCTGCTTTGGTGAGAAAGTCACGGGCTCCTTGTTTCATAGCCTGTACGACGGTATCTATTTTTTTGTCAGCTGTAACGACTATGATTGGTATTTCTGGAAACCTAGAAGCCAGATCGGGGATCATATCGAGGCCTACCATTTCATTTGAATCATCGAGCATCAAGTCGAGCAAGATGAGGTCAAAGTCTGATCTTTCTTTCAGCTTTTTTTCCAGATGTTCTTGATTAATGGCACCTTCGAAGACATAATTTCTTCGAAAAGCGTATCGTATTTGTTGATGAAATTCGGCGTCATCGTCTACGATAAGTATGTTATAATTTTTATTAGCCATATTGACGACCGATTATTTCAAGTTTTTGTTTAATCTCATGTAGTTTCTCTTTACAATTCAGATCAATAAGCAAGTGCTCGTCTTCACAGCCACCTTCAAAGAAAGGAGCGATAGAAGAAAAGCCGTCATGAACCTCCTGTAAGGTTGTATCAAATGGCAAGCCTTTAAAAAAAGGCAGGTAATTTTGCCATCTATTCGTCAGTACTTTCCATTTTTCAATGATCCGATTTGGGATCAGTAGGTCCTTGTAAATTTCCGGAAAGGGAACAGCCTGTTTAAGCTCATCAACAGCCATGGTAATAATTCGGGCAATTTTTCCCAGCTCGTAAGTCAGGCTTTCATCTCCATGGCCTTTATAGAATTTATGTAGTTTTTTTTCAACATCCAGGCCACCACTAAAGGGGAATCGATCAAATTGATTTATGCTTTTCGCATTTTGTAAAAATGCGGGTAAATCTTCGGGTAATTGAAGTAGATCCAGATAGTTGGTGTGTGCTTGTTTTATGTAGCCTGCAGTGAGGAGTAAAACGTCTGGATAGTGTTCCTGAAAAAATGATTTCCAGACATTTTCATTAGAAATATAAACATTATTGTGGAAAAAAGGAACAAAGAGGATTAATATCTCAATTTTTTGAAATGCCTCGGAAGGCTGTGGCGATGCATCAGTGAGTGGGACAAACTGGTAGCCTTGTTGTTCGAACCAGTTTTGTACAGCTTTGGGCGTAATTTGATCAGTACTTAAGTACGAAACTTGCTTCATTAATTGTAAGTCGATCCCGGCATCGCTTCCAACAACTCATCAAATTGGTCTCTAATGTTTGTAAAGTTCAGGTTTGGCTCGTAAGCCAATAATTTTTTACTAATGGTATCTACCAGGGAGTCGTATAGCTGTGCTTCCTGTTCTCCATAAGTCATTTTCAGATTTAGATGACAATCGTCAAAAAAATACGATCGCTTATGTTGTTGCTCAAATTCTTTTAGTTGTGTTTCCAAATTCGAACCCTTCCGAATTTTTCCGATAAAACTCAAAAGGCGAAGCATCAGCAGTTTGTTCTCTTCCTGCTTGATGTAGTTGTAGACGGCGCCGGCCTGTATTTCAGTTATAAATAAAAATGGACTCAAGGAGCGAAACAAATCTTCCTTCAGTTCAAAAATTTTCGCCTTAAAGTTATGGGAATATTGATGCCAAACAAAATCAAAGTGCTTCCTTTTAATGACTTTCTTGTCTTTATCCGCAATTGCATTGACATAAGTCGCCTGACGTATACCTACTGCTTGTAGCTTAGCGCTAAATGTGCCTCTGGTCCCCAACAGACCTTTGGTCTGGTTGACAATGTAAATCTTATCATTACCTTCTCCAAACAGAAAACTCTTGATAAGATGCCCCTGAGGCAGTACGCTGCGGGCCATTTGCAGAATCTCTTTCAGTGTTTTCTGGTCATATCCATGCCTTCGATGCAGAAACAAAAAAACTTCTCCTTGTTGAGCATATTCCTGCAACTTCTCCCGCAGTGTTTCTTTAGCAGAAGAAGACATTTTCAAATCCATTCTTACGACTTTGTCGCCGCTATTGCCCTCAACTGACCATTCATCCATCTGGGATGGCATACCTCCGTATTGCCACGACCAAATAATAATCATGATGCGATTGGCTCTGGAAGCCGAATCTTTAGTCAATTGATCAGATACAGCAGCTTTTGAAGAAGCTGAAGACATAGTATTGTTTTACGTAGTAAGGTTTAAATTTACTGTCATTCATAGCCTACAAAGGCTACATGGCATTAATTGGCTTTCCTGACTACGTGCAAATTATGTACCAAATAATACTTTTACGAGATTGTATTTGAGCTCAATATCATCTTTTCGACCTACCGCATCCTCAATTCCGGAAATTAATGATTCAACCGGACGGAACATCGTGAAGGTGGTATATTGTTGATATCTGTAATTTTCATTGAGCTTCGCCCACCATTTTGTACGGCCTCTACCAGAAGTAATTACCAAAATGAAATTCTCTCTGACTTTTCCGTTCTCCGTTACAATTGGTAATATTTCCTGCTCGATGAAAAGGCCAATATTTTCATCCTCATAATCTGGATGATCGCCATATTTAGTGAGCAAAAGTTTTTCAATAAACGAAAGGTGAATGATAAGGAACTGACAGTCAGGCCCCATACGTTGTTTCTGGGTTTCCCATATACCTTCCCATTGACCATCTGCATTTAGGGTCGGAATATCTTCTTCATAGATAGAAAGGCTGAGTTTTTGACGGTACAAATCTTCTCGGACATTATTTCGAATCCGGTGTTTGATACGATTGTCAAAAATACAAATCTGACTCGTCATCACTTCCAGAAACTCTATCATTCTGGCTGCAGCCGAATAGGACATAGGCTCACCAACCCGAATATCACGCATGAAATAGGTCTTATAAATACCATGATTTCGATACCGGAGTACACTTGGATCTTCTGACGGGCCACCATGTGCCAATTCGAGCTTAAGAATGTTTTTCAAACCCGCGCTTGGGTCTTCCGTAATTTTTTCGAGTTCGTCAGTATGATAATACCGGAAAATTTCCGCATTTCTTCGGTTAAATACGAGTAAACCAGTCAGGGCACCATCGACAATAATCTTGATGGCATACCCGCCTTTAGGCAACCAGATTTTGAGCCATTGTTCATATGCCCGAAGAATATCAAGCCCAAGATCTTCTGGTTTATGAACTTTAACTATCTTTTTATTGAGTATGCGCAGTACGCCATTTGACCTCACTTTTTCCCAAAGAGATTGGTGTTGCGGCAGGTTTTTTTGTAGGGTTACAAACTTGAATCGAGCCAAGTTTTCCCAAACAAAGTCTGCATCCGAAATACCCGTTACTTCTTTGATATTAGAAGCTTTCCAGATATGCATATACTTTTTGAAGAAACCACGCTCATGATTTGATTCAAAATACCATTTTTTGAAATTATCCATTTCTCCTTTGGAAGCATGCTTACATAATTCGATATCATCGTGTGGCCGTTCTTTCGGGCTAGTCGCAGCTGTAATCCATGGATAATAAAGTCGATCTCGATCGGTATCTTCTGATTGATTTCGAGCAGGATTCGTATCTCCTCTCTGGACAAGTCCGAATTTGTTATTGAAGAGCATACCCGCACAGATTTTATCCTGGAAGCTACCTCCCAATCTAGGTGCAAAAGTCTCTTCATCCATGACATCATGGATCATGGTTTCATACTTACGGACAATCAGCGTGTTTTTGCCCTTGTTGTGTAGTTCGGTTGGCGTGCCAATCCAGATTCCGACCTTGTAAAGCTCGCGATCGGCGATCTTGGTTGGAAGTACGCCGGTTTCTTGCAGGCTGATGTTGAGTTCCAGACCTGTTTTCTGGATTTGTTTCAGGCTGTCGCCTTTATAGTGCTTGACGTTTCTGATCTCGTTTTCAAGCATGGTAAAGAAAGCATGTCGACCGACTACCTCACCCGGGAAGAAACAGATACATTCTCGTAGAGCTTCTTTCACTTTCAGGTAATCTTTACCTGGAGCGACGAAACTACTCATCTTTTCCAGTTCTACATGATCCGTATAATAAAGCCGATCACCATTTGACTGTTCTATATAATATCCCTTGTCTTCGTCTTTTTTAGCTTTTCCCCTTTGTTCCTTAATATCAATTTGAACAAAAACACCCTCTACCATCGGCGTTTTAGGGCGGTGGCATTTGCGATGTTGTTCTTCCTCTGGATTAGGAGGTTCGTACAAGGTAATGCGAAGCGAAATTTTATGAATGTCTTCCGATTTGGCAATGGTACCCAAGTAAAGCGGATTGTTAATGAAATCTTCCCATAGAACATCAAACATACTTCTGGATTCACCACCAAAATGGTTATCTCTGGCAATACCACTCCAAAAGGCACCTTTTTGCATCAAAAAACCAAGTAAAGGCTGGATTTCACGAGCCAGTGAACCTGGATATTTTATGACATCGTTATCGGCCAAGGGTTCTTTAACAAACTCACCCTTCATCCAAGGCTGTAGCAATTCGGTCAGTCTGTCGAGTTCAAAACCTTTAGGGACATACTCCTCTACCAATTCTTTTACTTCCTCGACTTCCTGATAATGGATTTCAGAGGAGCTGCGCAAGCTTTCCGCACGACGTTTGAACCACCAATTGAGGGCAACCAAACTATGTGCACTGATATTGTGCGCATAAGAGTCGATCATGATGGAGATAATTGCCGTTTTGAGGTATGGAGAATATATTTTGGAGTGAATTACTTTATCATTGAGTCGAATCCGCGATTTGAAGAAAGGAAGATGTCGCTTATAATAAAGGTCAAATTTAAGCTCTTTCAAAATCGGGTTTCGGTTGATCTGATCATAGAAGATCGTAGTCAGAGGTAATTGAATCGCCTCTGATTTTTCCGGGTTTCGTCCAACCAAATCCCAGTCTAGTACCAGTCCTTCATACATTACACTAAATGAACGGATGAGGTTAGCGATAGCCCTGCGATGGAAAAAGTGGGCATGATCAGCCGAGTAGATGATGTGGCAAATACCGTCAAACTCTCCGAACTGAATCAGTGGGATAGAGAGGTATTCATCTTGTTCTACATTAAAATATTGTTGGAGGATATAATATTCTGCGACCTGTCGTGGTGTTGGTTCCTTATCTGTGGAATCCGGGTCGAGGATGGATGCAAAATAATCCGAGAGTCGTCCCATTCCTACTCGCGGAATATCTTCGAGTTTATAAACACCGAGGTTAAACTCTCGGTAAAGCTGAGAACTCACGACGGCCGTATCACTAAGTAGATCGGTAACGTCAAGATAATTCCAGTACTCATCCAGTTCTTTTTTCCAGAACTTTTCGGGGCCTTCAAGTAGTTCCCGCTGTCGCGGAATACCAGCATAGATCAAGGGTACATTTTCGTAACGATTGATTACGGCGGGTTCTTCCCGAGGAATGGTATTAACAAAGATCGTGAATGGTCTGTCTTCTAATGCGAGCCCTTCGACAACTAAATGGAGGCGATCTTGTAACAGGTCAAAAAACTCTTCGGACCTTGGATATGGAATGACCTCCCTAAGTTGATATTGCTCATTCTGAAGTACGCCTGGCTGAGCCATAACTTACAAATTAAAGTGTTTACCAAATAGCTTATAGCTAAGCAATGGTACAGATGGTAGGCTAAGTGGTTGACATACAGTCAAGTGTGCTTTTTGATAATTTCCCGTTTATCAAGTTGCCGCCTATTCTGTTGCTTAGAAATTCTAAAACAGTAAAAAAATAGTATCTCCCGTTTTACAATTTACGAATGAAATTTGTGAAAAGTAAGTTTTGGCCAAAAAAAAATCGCGGACCAGATCAGGAACTGAGTTTCCCAATCTGGTTTTTCCGCTTTTTAATGAGCAATTGATGATGTGCAGCAAACGGTTGTAGGACTTGTGCCAGTGTTTGCCGAAAGGCATACCCTATGGCAGCTGTCGTTTGGTTTGCTGACAATCTAGAACCGAGAATGTATTTTATTTGGCGCTCTATCCGTGCATAATAAAGAGACCGACGGAAGCGCTTGTAGTATTTGCTTTTCTTGATTGGAAACAAAAATTTGTTCCAATTCACTATATCACAACTATCCAGCAACAATTTACTGGCTAGTTGGCCTTCACGCCATTCGGGGGACAGGTTCGGCAAATGAGCCGCGCACATGGCAGCTAAAAGTTTGGGGTACTGCATGCTTTTGAGCAATGCTTCAGAAGCCAACATTTCTTCAAATAGCTGCTCTTCTTGAGCCGGTACCAATGTGGTGTCAGCAGATTGTATCAGCCGCATACCCAGTTCATTATTAGCCTTTGCAATTTGCCGTGAAGGCTGAAGACCAGACAAGTGCAAGATCAATGGTAAGGTCACATTGCGATTTCTAAAATCGCTGAATGCGTCCGATGATAGCTTACTTTTTGTGGTCAAGTCAAAGGCAGAAGGAATATAATCTGCATTGTCATTAACCAATTGACGCATGATACCATAACAAGCTGCAAACTGTTCTAGAGAACGACTTTTTTGTCGAGGCACCGCTTGAATATCGTTGAGCAGGCGCGTGGCCTGTACGAAGAGCATGCCACAAGTCAGATAAATCCGCTTGAGGTACAGTTGTGCAAATTCCCACTTATCCCTTGGAATGTCCATTTGTAATTGATGGATAAGGGTATCGAATACCGACAAATCGAGTTCCTGTTCGATTTTTTCGCCTAGGAAAACAGTTTCGGGCAGGTGGTTAGACTGGAATGCTTCGAAAGTGTTCCACTCTTTTTCCATAGCCTGGCCTAGGTCAACCAATTGAAAGCAAAGGCGTACTTCTTTACGAACTTTGGTTTGCCAAGGTGCCGGTATTTGTTCGTCAATATATTCGTACAAAAGATCTTTTAGCAGATTAGCTGCTAAGAGGTTTTTGTTGACGTCTTCTGCGGTGACGATATTCGCTTTTTTGTCCAGTATTTGGTTGTGCAGATACTGGATACTGATGACCATTTCAAAAATGAATGGCAGTTGAACATTACCTAACCGCTGTATTTGTTGGCGATTTTTGGGCGTACCAAAAGGCCAAGGTTTATGCGAATGACCAAGCGCAAAAACTTTCTGCACGAAGTAAGCTCGCAGTGGAGCTCCCTGCATTCTTCGACGAACAAGGTCGAAGACAAAGTCGTTGATATTGCGATGAAACGCACGCTGCTGTAGCAGTTGTAACTCGTCAAGTATCGTTTGACTAGTTTGACGCATTTCTTCATGGCGTAAATCGCGCATTGCTTGTGTTTTTGCCTTGATAGTTTTCTCTTTTTTTAAATCGGTTTTGGAAAATGCTCGGTTTTTATTTGCTGTTTGTTTCATTTTGTCCATTTCCATTGCTGGGATTATTAAATCGGATGCTGCAGGCTGATCTTATTCAGCAGGCTGCGAACCTCCGGGACTTTGTACGAGCTTCTTATCGTAGCATGTATGTTTTGTTTCTGGTTCTATATCAAGTGGCTACTGCATTTTTCAAGAGGGAATGATTGGCAGGTAAGCTGCTGGTGATTCCACTTTCCGGGCAGAAATGATGCATAGCTACTTTCTCAAGTAATGTACGTTTGTATAGTTGTTCAGAAAGGCTGTTATTATCTCAAAAATGACCTCTCTAAAAGTTCTTTATAGTTCTAAATAGTCTCTAGGTTCACATTTTATGCCTAAAAAAACAGACCTAGGTGATTTCCTATTTATACCTCTGATAAACAGTTTGTTACTTTGGTTTTAAGTAAGTGTTAAAACTTGTTTTGGGAAGGTTGCAAATTTGAAAAAAGCAGTAAAACGAAAATATTTCGAACGGAGCCCGAAAAATTTCGTTTCACCGCAGCAACCATAGTGGCCGAGGCCACCCCTGTCAAAATATGTTAAAAATCCCTTTCAAAACTAGATGGTTTTCCTTGCCATCAACGGCTGGTCTAATCGACCGTGCGTTTCCTTTCATTTGGTGAAAGCCAAAACATTTGGCTTGGGGTTATACAGAAGCTTACGGGCATAGCATGCCCAGACGCTCCAAGGGTAACTGTAATAAGTGGTCTGCTGGCTTGCGCCAGCAGCCTTGTACATGGAAACGGGAAAACTCGATACATAGCGATGGCTTATTGTTCACAAGGAACAAGCCTAGTCACTATACATTATTTGATGTAGTTATATGAGAT
>JALEHC010000609.1 GCA_022763215.1 Saprospiraceae bacterium | reverse complement strand
GGTTTGATAGTAAATTGTATTTATATGTTGTGTCGTGCAGAGCGATTGTTACGCGAGAGCGGGAATTAAGCGTCAGAGGAGATAATTGTTTTCTGTTACTTTTTTATGAGTTATACAGCAGTAATTTTACTTACACGAAAGTAAGCATAATTTTTAGTCCCAACAACACCATGAATATGGGGTATGGCTCTTTTTTTTGGCATTTTTTCTTGAAAAAAGCCATTCCACTACTATTTTCCTCTGTAATCTAGGTTTGAGTTAGCTAAATTTTCTCATTTTGAGCTGCACAGTATATCCTCTTTCGTGCTTTATCTGCAAATCTGCCTGTATGCGATCTGCCCGCATTTTCAAATTGGAAATGCCTTGGCCTTTTTTGTGAGTCTTTTTGAGTTTGCCATTTCCATTGCCATCACCATTATCTTTGATGATAAGCTCAAAGTTGCCGCCTTCATTTCCCAGCTCAATATTTACACGAGTGGCATTTGAGTGTTTGGCAACATTATTGATCGACTCTTTATAAATGAAGTAAATATCCTGACGAATACCAACTGGTATTTTTTGATTTAGCTCTATGTTGTTGATATGCAAGTCGTAATGAATATTCAATGGCCCTAGTATATCGTCGGCGTGTTCTTGCATTCTGTTGACCAAGTCCTCCACTTTGTCCTTTCGGGAATCAATTGACCAGATCACATCATTCATTTTGGACATAGCTTTTCGACTTACCTCACCAATGGCTTTAATTCGCTTTTGACTAATATCGTCTTTGACCAACATTTGCAACACATCTGTTTGCATGGCAATGCCAGAAAGCAAACCACTTACTTCGTCATGCAGATCACTAGACAATTTGGTACGAAAACGTTCAACTTGTAACTGTTGCTCCAATTGGTATTTGAAAACAGCAAAAATAATCCCAACTATACCTAAAAGAACCAAAAGAATAAACCACCAAGTTCGGTAAAAAACCTCTCCGATTTCTACTCGTATGACCCGATCTGGTTTACTCCAATTTCCATTCGAATCGGCACCTCGGATGTGCAAATAGTACGTGCCTGCTGGCAAACGATTATAACGCACAAAAGAAGCATTACCGAGAAAAGTCCAGTCTTTTTCATAACCTTCCAACCATACTTTGTACTGGTTTTTAGATGGATTAGAATAAACCGGAATGGTAAAATGAATCTGGAAATAATTGTCTTGCGGTGATATGTAGAGCTTGTTAAGCTCATCCAGTCCGTTTTCCCGAATGATAAGTGTATCTTCCTTTGCATTTGATCGGATGATACGCGTAATCATAGCTTTGGGAATCTCTTTTTGTACCAAAAGGTTTTCAGGATGAAATACATTTAAGCCATTCACACCACCAAAATAGAGCTGACCTTTTTCATCTTTGTGAAAAGAGAAGCGATTAAACTCGTCGTTGCTAAGTCCATCCGAGGAAAAGAAATTGCGAAACAGCTTTTTCCTTACATTAAAGTAAGACAATCCATTATAAGTACTGATCCAGTAATTTCCCTTTTCATCAGGTAAAATACCGCAAACCAGATTACTAGCCAGGCCATCTTTTTTGTCGTAATATTCACTCTTTTCGGTTTCAGGGTCAAAAATATTTAACCCTTTAGAAGTACCCAACCACAAGCGACCATCATCCGCTTCATAAACAACCCAGATGACATCACTGCTCAGGCTATTCGCTGGTTGCTTTTCATCATGCCGGTAACTGGTAACCATCTTGATGCGCGGATCAATTTTAAAAAGACCGTTTTCTGTGCCTACCCAAAGATGGTGTTTCTGAGATTCGATAATATACCTTGGCGTTGCATTCTTGAGCGGGTTTTTACCCTCCCGGTCTTTAAAATTGGTAAATTCTCCAGTATCTGGATTAAAAACAACCAAGCCTCCTTTCTCTTGGATACCTCGATATACCAGCCAAATTCTGCCATCTTGTGCAATTTGGAAAGCATTGAATTGCTCTGGATAATGAAATACCTGGGCGTTGCAGCTAGCCGTATCATATTGGATGAGCATGCCAGTATTGCCATCGTTGCAGGCAATTCCCCAAAGGTTGCCCTCCGGGCCAAACTGTATGTCCATTCCACAGCTTAACTGGATGCGATTTCCACTTTCTACATCGTAGATAGGGAGCGTGTCCAAAAATTGCTCTTCGGTATACAACTTGTACCAGGTATTTACTTCGCGAGCGACATACACTTCTTTTGCATTTATTTGTGCAATACCTCGCATAACAGCTCCTCTTTCGTCCACACCTACATTTCTGGCCAGGTATGTCTGTACTTTATATTGATTATTCTGAACAATCTTTAGTCCAGTATCAATGCCCATAAAAATGGTCTGAAAGAAGTTTTTACTATAAATACTAATGATAAACTCGCTAATATCGAGCAAATAGGAAAAGTCATGAAATTGCTGGTCAGGAGTAAGGCAATAGAGCTGGTTGACGATTGGATTAATACCGATACCATTGGTTTGCGCCACCAAAATATTACCTCGGAGGTCTTCCCAAAGCGAAGTGAAAAGTTGTGAATCCGGAACTTTGGAATGTGGTAAAAAGCTTTCTTCTCCTATAGGTTTAAACATCAGTCCCGGTGTTTTGGCGAAAGCCAGCCAAATACGGCCCATACGGTCCTGATGAAAAATATTAGCTTTTCCCGGATAAGCAAGCTTATCAGAGGGAATACGAAAATCAGATGCCTGATATTTTTTAATGAGTTTTCCGTCGTCATCAAATTTGCGTAGTCCTTTTTCATTGTCATTCAACAGGAAATCTCCATTTTGTAATCGAAGCAAATCAAAGGTCAGATTGACTTTTTGATAGTG
>JALEHC010000608.1 GCA_022763215.1 Saprospiraceae bacterium | reverse complement strand
ACATTACAAGAATGCCCACTCTGAATTACCGTCTAAACTAAACACCTAAAAATTCTTTATCTCTATCGGAAGACATTTACATTCATGTACGGGGGTGGATTTCGAGTTGGATGTCGAAAGCCAGATTTTTTTTAATTTTTCTTATTCCCCCTTTCTATAATACAATAATAGTGGTTATTTCAGCACTTTTTCTTTTTATCTGATATTGGGAAAAACATGGGAAAATTTTTCAATTTAATAGAAAAGGGACCCTATGAATGCATAGAATCCCTTTTCATTTATGGATGCTTTTCCGTTTATATTAAGCGTTGCACCTTTGATTCATTCTTCAATTTTAAATCATCCTTTAGGTCGATCAGATTTAATCCGGGTTTCTTTCCAACCTCAATACTGCCCAAATCTTTTTCAAACCCAAGTGCTTCTGCACCATTCAAGGTTGCCCATTTCAGAAGTGTATCCAAATCAACATAAGATTGGTAACGGGCAATCGTTTTCATTTCTTCCAATACCGATAACTGCCAATTGGAAGTAAGACTGTCTGTACCAATCGTCATTTTTGCCTTTTGGTCAATAAATGCTTTATAATTTGGTAGTCTATTTTCGATATACAAATTGGCATTGGCACAAGTTGCCCAATATACCTGATCACTCCATTGATGAGCAAATTCGATATCAGCAGCCGTAGTTAGTGTGTTATGTACAAAAAGTGTACGACACTTTGGATTCATATTTTCAATGGCATAATGAATAGCCGTTTGGCCAGTTGCCTGGAAATGATCTAGTGGAAACTTAAAATCTTTATAAAAATCAATGAAGTCACCGGTCTTGGATAAAAACAGTTCGTTTTCCGGAGGTGTTTCTTGATTGTGAATACTTACTGTAATGCCAGTATCCGGATTGCGATCGTTAATTATGCTAAACAAATTTTTTGACACGGAATACGGAGCATGTGGTACATAGCTTTTTTGATTGCCATGTGCTGTACTTTGGCCTTCGTATACTTCACGGTACTGTGCCGTAAATTGTTCTGTTGCCGTTTCTTGCAAGAAGTCAAACATTTCCACGAAAGTGTAGTACCGGATATTACTTTTATCTTTCTGAGCAGCCGTATCCAGTTTATTGGAAATATCGCCTACGGCGACAATCCCCTGCTCTTGCATATACTGATCCGCTTTTTCGATAGCTTCCAAAATTTCTTCCATAGGAAACTCGCGATAAGCAACCACGTTTTTAATGAAAGGGATTAGCTTGGTACCGGTGTCCACCTGACCAATCATATGCGAAAGTTCCAAATGGCAATGGGTATTAACAAACCCGGGTACAATAATTCCTTTTAGTTGCTGGACCTCCGTTGCATCATGTACACCAGGCTGGTCGACAGATAAAATGGTACCATCGTCGTCTGTAACGACTACACCATTTTTGATGGGATCAGAACTAATCGGATAAATATAATCGGCACTAAATTTTCGCATAATGGCTTTATTTTTAAAAATCTTTTTCTGAAGCAGAGCAAAAATAAAAAAACCGCGCCATTTTTTGACGCGGTTATTGATTTCCCGTTGTGGCTGCACGAAGCAGCAAATTCCGTTTGAAGTTGGTTGCCTTTCGGCATTTTTGTTTTTGGTCGTAGTTAGCTCTCAAAGTTGGACAGATTTGTGTTTAAACGCTATCGCATTAATCACATTTATAATATATCAACAAGCATGCCAAAAGTTAATCTTTTGCAAAAACTTCATTCAATTTGTGTATCATTTGCGCCAAGCGCGTCCTAATACCGAATAAAAACTTCATTATGCTTAAATATTTCCTACGCTCATTTATCCTTCTTTTTTTATTGATGGATTGTAGTCCACAGCTACAACGCCACTTTGTACAAACCACAGATATTGAGCAACTTCCGAATCCCGATACCCTTCAGACGCGAGCTTTTCCGGTTAGCCGAAGAAGATACGATCCGCTCGAATATGCCCCAGATACCAGCCACCTCAGTCATACACCTATGAAGTTTATCCGTCTAAATTTTCACTTTATGAATTCAACGGATGGAAAGGCTAATCTCAAAGGGCAGGAAGCCATCAATTTTACCAAAAAGTTGATCAAAACGGCCAATCACAATATGGCCAACAATGTAAAAATGTTGCTTCCACAAGAAAATGACACGCCAGTTTTGCCGCTTCGGTTTAAGTTCGTTTTGACGCCTGACCCTCGCATTCCGGGCAATGAAGGCGTTTATTTTCACGATGATGACGAACTCTACTACTACATTCACCGTGGCCCCAAGCGCAATCGCCATACCAAAGATGTTATCAAAAAATATGGCCACCAACTCGATACCGTTCTCAATATCTTTATGATGCCTCATCATCAAGATAGCCTGAATTCGCCCACTTACAATGCCTGGAATGTCGGTATTGCTCTGGGAAATGCCGTGAAAGTGAATGGTATTTTCCGAAAGGGAGAGCATTTTGCAACGATCCTTTCACACGAAGTGGGCCATATTCTCGGCCTAAGCCATGCCTGGACTCGCGTGGACGGTTGCGATGATACGCCGGTTCATAAAAATGATTGCCTCAACCAAAGTGCACCGGGCTGCAAAGGCCGAACTTCCAACAATATTATGGATTACAATATTTATCAAAAGGCTTGGACTCCTTGCCAGATTGGCAAAATACATGGCAAATTTGCTATGCTCAAAAGCCGACAACGCAAATTTCTGGAGCCCCGTTGGTGCACATCTGACGAAAGTCAGCACATTACGATTCGAGATACGGTGCTCTGGGCTGGTGCCAAAGACCTGGAAGGGCCGCTAACAATCGCCAGTGGTGGTAATCTACGTGTTCAGGATCGCCTATCTATTCCGGCTGGTGCCAAAATTACGATACAGCCAGGGGGTACACTTATACTGGATGGGGCACACTTGCACAATGCTTGCGGCGAAACCTGGGAAGGCATAGAAGTGCAACAACTAGGCGACCTGAAAGGGCAAGTTTTGCAGATCGAAGAAAGTACGGTCGAAAATGCAGTCCATCCCTATCCACTTACTGATTAAACGACTCTTTTGCTACCTTTACAAAAAGGCAATCACTTCATGAAGCGCAATCGTACAGATCTTTTTGTATTGGTAGCATTATTTTTGACCACCCACTTTTTTTATTGGCGGAGCTGGAAAGCGGGTTTTATTTCTGACTTTACCGGCTT
>JALEHC010000607.1 GCA_022763215.1 Saprospiraceae bacterium | reverse complement strand
ATTGGAGTAGCGCCAGATGCGCAATGGATTGCAGCTCGAAATATGGAAAGAGGATGGGGCAAGTTATCTACCTATACCGATTGTTTTGAGTGGTTTTTGGCCCCGACCGACCTCAATGGCGAAAACCCTGATCCACTTCAAGCACCACATGTCATCAATAATAGCTGGGGTTGCCCTCCGATTGAAGGCTGTAATCTCGATAATTGGTCGATCATGGAAACAGCTGTTAATAACTTGCGTGCAGCGGGTGTGGTTGTAGTGGTCTCAGCTGGTAATGACGGTGCTAATTGTGGTAAAGTACAAAATCCAGCCTCTATTTTCGAAGGCTCTTTTACAGTCGGTGCCAGCAATAATGTAGATACACTTGGAGGATTTAGTAGTGCTGGCCCAGTAATGGTGGATGGAAGCATGCGGCTAAAGCCAAATGTTGTTGCACCAGGCGTACAGGTACGCTCTTGCGTAAGAAATGGCGGTTATGCTACCTGGAACGGAACCAGCATGGCCGGACCACATGTAGCAGGCGTAGTTGCCCTGATGATTTCGGCCAATCCGGAACTAGCTGGTCAAGTCGAATTAATTGAAGATATCATTGAACAAACGGCTGTGCCGCTTTACTGGGAGGAAGATTGTGAAGATTTCCCAGGCAGCGCCCACCCAAATACGTTTTACGGCTATGGCCGAATAGATGCGCTTGCAGCTGTGCAGATGGCCATGACGGCTACGGCAACCGAAGAACAAGCCATAGCACCTGCCACGGTGGTAATTGTTCCTAATCCGGCTTCAGAACGCATCAATATCGAGTTTGGCAATCTAAGTGGAACTGCTCAATTAAGAATATTAAATGTATCTGGTCAACTTATGCATAGCGAGACGATCAATCTTGACAATTTGCCTTTGGCTACTGTCAATGTTTCAGATTGGAATGCGGGTTTGTATTATTATACCATCGAAACGCCTAATAATCGAGCGATGGGTAAATTTGTGAAGCAATAAGCTTACTACACTACTAAGTTAACCCAATCCATAATTTGGATTCGAATTTATTAGCCTGGAAGAAATACGAGCGGTGTTTGTATTTCTTCCAGGCTTTGTCAATTAATAGTATTACTTCTTTTTATTCTTTCCTCAATTTTCTTTCCCTAGAAATGTCATTTTGATAAAACGCTGTCTTGGAGACCTTTATAATGTCAGCATGATTATAGCTGATACGCCACTCAGAAATCCATTCAGTTAATTCATTGCCACAAATTTGTCAAAAAGCTCATTTTGCAAGACTTTCGTCAAACGCTAACTAAAATAATAGTAAAGCTATATTTTTAGTTAATTAAACTAACAAAAATTTAAACATTACTTAAATAACTCCGTTTACAATGGAAACAAACCAATAAATATGATTACAAAGAAAGTTTTTTTGAAGACACTCATGTTGACAGGAAGCCTGATATTTTGCCAGGCTATTATGCTCACCGCTCAGCAAGCTCCTGAAATCACTAAGCTGTTAAAACTGGAAGCAGATCAATATTTTGCGGACCGTGACAGTGCCTACCTTGATCCATATTATGGATTAAAGAAATTGATTTACGGGAACAAGCGTTTTGCCGAAAACAAAAGCATTAAACCTCGCCAAACCGATGCTGATTTGAAAAACAACGAACTAGGGCAAAAGCCTTTTGCAACCATTATCGGATGCGCCGACAGTCGCGTACCTAACGAGATCATTTTTGATCAAGGGGTTGGTGACTTGTTTATTACTCGTACAGCTGGTCAAGTAATGGCAGAAGCTTCTTACGGAACTATTGAGTACGCGACTGAAGTACTTCGAACACGCCTGATTGTTGTACTAGGCCATGAATCATGTGGTGCCGTAGGTGCTGCCATGAAGCTACCAGAAAACCCGCCGGGGCATGTCGTAACCCTAATCAATGCAATCAAGCCTGCATCATTGTATGCTAAGAAAAATGCATCTTCAGCAGATGAATCACTTGACTTGGCCATTCGTAAAAATGTAGTAGAACAAGTAGCATTACTTCGTAATCTGGAGCCTGTATTGAGTCGCCGTTTTGAAAAAGGGGATGTACTCATTGTAGGTGCGGTTTATAACCTTCATACCGGACAAGTTGAGTTTTTGGAAGAAACGATCACTAGCCTACCGCGCTTTAAGAAGCAGTCGAACTAACAACCACTCAAAAGAGGTATTTGTGGCATCTATTTATGCTCAAGTGCCTCTTTCTTTTTTCCAACCGCATTAAAATAATTGAATCCAATGAAGCACTTCTTTATTGCTCTTTTACTATTAATAACAACCCACTCCTTAAAAGCTCAAGCAACAGGGCCAGATGAAGACCAACTTGGAGCTTGGTATATGTATTTTGCCAATCTGGATTTTGACGACAGTCAATTTGGGATACAAGGTGATTATCAGTTTCGATTTTGGGAACCAGTCGGAGACCTGGAGCAAATCTTACTTCGGACTGGCTTAACGTACACCCCCAAGAATGCCAAAATAAAATTCACCTTGGGGTATGCCAGTATTACGTCAGGTGTTCCGGGCGAGAGTAATGATCGCAGCCATGAAAATCGTATCTATCAAGAGGCGCTCTTTTCGCAAAAGATCGGTGCTCGTTTTTTATTGACACACCGTATTCGATACGAACAAAGATGGGTGGATGATCAAGATTTTCGTACCCGATATCGCTACAATCTTTTTCTGAATGTTCCTTTCAACGGAACCGACTTGGGGGACAATATTTTCTACCTGGCATTGTACAATGAAATATTTATCAATGGAGAAACGGATATCGGTGATAATCGAGAGGTCCAGCTATTTGACCGAAATCGAACCTATCTTGGACTAGGTTACGGCATAACAGACAACCTTCGAACCCAAATTGGATGGATGAACCAGACAACTGCAAATTGGCAGAAAGGACAATTGCAGCTAAGTCTTCATCATAATATGCGATTATAAGCAGGCGTAAGTATGCACGGTTAGTACAAGTTTACTAATCGTGCTTTTCGCTTTTCTACCTCTTTTCATCAACTTGTAGAAGCTCATTTAGACAACAACTTGTCAAACCAATACAAATTCCTTAATTTTGCGATCTGCACGAAAGTGCGCTTAGGTACGGGGAGCAGCAAGCCTGCAACTTGCCCGTGATTTTCTCAAGTACCAAATTTTTAAGGATGAAAAAACTGTATAATCGCGTTAACAGCGAGGAGCTGAAACAACGCCTGTTGGAAAGTAACGAACAACGAGTTACCCTTTCTTTTTACCAGTATTACCACATTCAAGACCCACAAAAGTTTAGAGATGAACTCTACCAACAGTGGAGTGAATTAGGGGTTTTTGGTCGTATTTATGTGTCTTTTGAAGGTATTAATGGTCAGATTTCTGTTCCGGAAAAGCACTTTGAAGCCTTCAAGGAAAACATATATGCCATTCCTTTCCTCAAAGGTGCTCGCCTGAATATTGCCATTGAAGATGACGGCAAATCATTCTACAAACTCAAAATAAAAGTCAGAAAAAAGATCGTCGCAGATGGTCTTGATGATTCTAGTTTTGATGTTACCAAACGTGGAAGGCACCTCAAAGCAGAAGAAGTGAATGAGCTGATGGACCAAGACGAGACCATCGTTGTGGATATGCGCAATCATTACGAAAGTGAAGTTGGTCACTTCGAAGGTGCGATCCTCCCAGATGTAGAAACCTTCCGGGAAGCGCTTCCGCTGGTAGAAGACATGCTACAAGACAAAAAAGATAAAGATATTATCATGTACTGCACCGGAGGTATCCGTTGTGAAAAAGCAAGTGCATACTACCTGCATAAAGGCTTTGAAAAAGTACACATGATTGATGGCGGTATAATCGAATATGCACGTCAGTGCGAAGAAAAAGGTTTACCAAACAAATTCATCGGCAAAAACTTTGTTTTTGATGAACGTATGGGTGAGCGTATTTCTGAAGATGTAATTGCGAAGTGTCACCAATGTGGAAAACCTTGCGATACGCACATCAACTGTGCCAATGATGCTTGCCACATTCTATTTATTCAGTGCGACGAGTGTGCTGAAAAATACGAAAGCTGCTGCTCAAAACGCTGTGCAGACTTTAACCACATGCCCGAAGCAGAGCGCGAAAAACTGAAAGGCCAGATCGAATTTAACGGCACCAAGTTTGGCAAGGGTCGTTATAAGGCATTTCACAAAGATGAAAACCTTGTTTTAGAATAAAATCAGATGCCGGGCAACAGCACCTTTTCCTTGATGTTGTTGCCCGATTGCTTAGCGTACCAACCCACCAATCAGGCGGATCAACTCTACTTCCGTATTTTTCAAATTCAAGAGTGCATTTAAGCGTGATTGAGTCGCATTAATATAGCTCAGTTGTATCGATCGATAATCAAAAGAATTGATCAAACCACCTTTGAATCGTTCGTTAGCTATATTAAGGTTACGGCTGGCATTTTCTTGCAACTGATCCGTTAGTTCTAACAAACGCTTCTGATTATTGTAGGTAGCATAGGTATTTTCAAGCTGTGTAAACAAGTTGCGCTTCAAATCATCAATATTAAGCTGGGCGATCAATTCTTCGGTCATGGCATTCTCGATATTCTTTTTGCGTCGGCCCCAGTCAAATAAATTATAAGTAGCACTAAAATTCAAAAAGTAATTAAAGTTTTTCGAAGCAACCTGTGGAATCGTTTCCGGCTCAGGCGAAAAAGCAAACTTCTGCTCTCCGGCAGAAATATTGACATTGTAGGTAGCACCTGTGCGCAGGTTCACCGTTGGGTATTTTGCGGCTTCTTGTATGCGGGTATTAATGTTGGCTAATTCGCGATTAATCTGCAAATTTTGCAGGTTTTTATTGCTTGCCAAAAGCTTTTGTTTCAAGGCTTCCAACTCATAACCATCAGCTTCCACTGCCAATTCATCGGTCAGCAGATATCGCTGGCTCAAATCATCAACGCCCATGCTTAGGTTGAGATTTCGGAACGCATTTTCCAAATTATTTTCCTGTACCAAGTAATTGGTAGAGTCGCTTAGGTAGGCATCCTGCGTTTGCAATAAATCAAAGCTGGTAGCCTGACCAAACTCCTTCCGAGTTTCCTGATAGTTGATGCGGTCTCTTGATAGTTCAAGCACTTCCCCCAGCACTTCCAGCTGTTCCTGCTGCACTAAGGCCTGATTGTAAGCATTGATTATTGCCTGTATGCTGTTTTCTACCGCAACCTGTACATTGCCTTCATTTAGCTGTCGCAAACCTTCCAATTGCTTTTTGGTAAATCGTACCCGATAGCCATCAAACAAGGTCCAGTTTAGTTCTATTCCAGGCACTATTCCGCTACTAAATGAACTTTGCTCTCGCAAAATAGAAGCCGGATTATTGGTATTTGTAAATCCGTTATTCGAATTTAGCGTAAGATTGATTTGAGGATAACGTCCTGCGATTACCCAATCGTCATTATTGGCTGCAATTTCCAGGTTGGCTTCCGAAATTTTTATCTGGTAGTTATTTTCCAGTCCTTTTTCTATGGCTTCCGCCAAACTCAATGGTTGTTGTGCGGTAGCTGAATACCAAAAGCACATTCCCAAAAAGAGTACGATAATTCGATTCATATCTTGCTTAATCAACTTTGAAAAATTGTTTTTCAAATACATATTTTTTAAAATAGAAATTGTAGAAAAACACAATTCCTGTGGCGATCAGTTTAGGAATGAGCGGCTGTGCCGCCATCGTAGCGATAGTCGACAATCCTTTTACAATACTTGTATTGAGTAAATAGCCACCAAAAGAAACTGCCATTGCCAAAGCAAATGCAGCCCCTACAGAGCGCTTGAGCTCAAATACAAAAAAACGCTGCAGTGTAAAATTGACCAATACAGCGATGCCATAAGCAATAGTGTTGGACAATATCCACTGATCCTGAAAAAAGTAAGTAATGAGTACCCAAAACAAGCCAATATCAACAGCAGTAGCAATACCACTTGTCATGGCAAACTTTGCTTTCTGCAAAAACAGCTTGCGTAGTATTTCCCGAAACCGCCGGATAGGCGGGTGAGAGGCAGATTGGTCCCTTTCTTCACTCATCCTCAGGCTGCTTTTTCTTTTTCGCGCTCCTGCTCAAAAAATGCTTTTATCTCCTGCCAATTATTCACACGCGTAAAACCCTGCTCATGAATGTTGTGGGTAGCCGTAAATAAGAGCCCTTTACCAGCAAAAGTTTTCAGATTAAACACATGATCATCGATCATATAATCCGTATTGAAAATACTCTTGTCACCACAAAAGACAATATTTTTCCAATGAATAAACGGGAAATGCTCCGCCAGCCAATCATACTTATCTTCAAAAGAAGTTCGAAACTCCATGGCGGCAGTAGTGATGTAGATATCGTAGTGCTCTTGGAGTTCTTTTAGTACCTCTTGGCTATCTTTGATAACTGGCAAATCACGAAAAAAACCTTTATCAAAGAGGTATTCTCTGATTTTACGAGCACCTTCTAGCTGATAGATTTTTTTACCCCAGTAATCTTCTCGCTCCAATCGCTTTCCAAACTCTTTTTCATACAGCTCCACAAATTTGGGCATCACATCTGCGATGACCTCATCCATATCTACTGCAATTCGCTTTTTATTCATTGGTTGATTGAATTTCGTTTGAGATTAATCTTCTACGACAATCGCCTCTTTTTCCAGCGGTTCTACGTCTTCGTAAGCTGGTTTCTTACCATTCCATAAATAGCTGGCATATACATTGAAACGATTTGCAAAAACAAGCAAAACCGGCAACAAGACCAAAATGATCACGGTAATCGCCAACAATCCGTAAGAGATAGAAATAGCCATCGGGATAAGAAACTGTGCCTGCAAGCTCTTTTCAAACAAAAGCGGCGCCAGTCCTGCAAAGGTTGTAACCGAAGTCAAGACGATAGGTCTGAAACGCGATAAACCTGCTTCGTACAAAGCATCCATTTGTTTCATACCATCGGACATATTTCGATTGTAGGTGGTTACAAATACCAAGGCGTCGTTTACCAAAATACCGACAAGCGCGATCAAACCAAGCATGGAGAACAAGCTTATTGGTTTGCCCATTAACCAGTGGCCCCATCCTACACCAATCAGACCAAATGGAATCAGCAATAGTACCACTGTCGTTTGAGAAATCGAGCGGAAAGTAAGCGCAATACAGAAGAACATCAGCAACAAAATGACCGGCCCAATCTTAGCCATCGAAGCAATGGTCTTAGCTTGTTGTCTATTTTGTCCTTCAAACAAAGGTGATACCGAAGAATAATTTTTTAATACTTCGGGGACGATATTTTCCTTGAGGTCAGCCGTGATATCACTAACCGATACATCATCATTAGCAATATCCGCTTCCACTTTTACTTCTCGTTTTCCATCGATGTGATTAATGCTGATCACGCCGCGCTCGATCGACATGTTTACGATTTCCGAAAGGGGAAACTCCCGACCATCCGCAAAACGAACGCGCATATCTTGGAGTTGTGTCAAATCAGAACGATCATCCTGATCGTATCGCACCCATACACGGACTTCATCACGACCACGCTGCAAGCGCTGCACTTCTTGCCCAAAGAAACCAGAACGAACCTGACCAATAATTTCCTGTAGATTTAGCCCCAGGTATCGGGCTTTTTCTTTGAGTTCGATATTGATTTCACGAAGTCCTTCCTGATTATTATCGACAACATCAGTCAACTCTGCCAGTTTTTTCATCTCGTCCTTAACTGCTTCTGTGGCGGCGCTAAGTTCTTCAATGTTTGTTCCGACCAAGGAGATGGACACTGGTTTACCGAAAGTACTCTGGGCACCGAAAGAAACCACTTCAGCTTCATTGATTTCACCTGTTTCTTTTCGGATGGCGTTTACGACATCCCGCAAAGCAAGAGAGTCGCGATTTTCACCATCGAGTAGAGAAACATTGATGCTTCCTTTATAGGTAGAAGGACCAACGATTTTTTCAACTCTAAGTATGGCATCTTTTTCTTGATTGAAATAGTGTTTGCTGAGTTGCTCATTAGCACGCCAAGCTGCTTGTTCGATATGGTCTAGCCACTTCTTGGTGATATGCTCTCTGGTTCCGGCAGGCATCTGAAGGGTAATCGAGATATCGTCTCGCTCAATATTTGGGAAGAAAGTCCCTTTAATGATCCCTCCATTGATAGCACCTAAAGTGGTAAACAAGATAGCTACGATAAACCCGAAGGTGAGCACTTTATTTTTTAGCGCAAAGCGTAATACCGGTGCATACAGGCGTTGTTGCATAAAAGTCATTACCTGATCAAAAGCATCCTGAATTTTATTGGGCTTACGATTTTTACTCAACGCCTTAGAGTGTGCAACGTGTGTCGGCAAAATAAATGCACCTTCAATCAGGGAGAATATCAAAGAGAAAATTACTACAATAGACATTTCTCGGAAAAAGTCTCCGAGTCGACCATCCAAAAACAAGAATGTCGAAAAGGCAATCACTGTGGTAACAATGGCCGCAAATACCGCAGGCAATACATCCATCGTACCTTCAATAGCAGCCTGTAACCTGGGGTATCCTTTCTCGTATTTTTGATAGATATTCTCCCCAATGACAATACCATCATCGACCAGAATACCAATTACGAGTATCATACCAAAAAGAGAGATTACATTGATGGTCACCCCTACCAACTGCGCACACAAAAACATACCAGCAAACGAAATCGGAATGGCGATCGCAACCCAAAAGGCTAATCGCCAATGCAAAAACATAGCAAGTAAAACAGCCACAATGAGGAATCCGAGCACTCCATTCTCGATCAAAAGCTGTGTACGCTGTCGCAAAACAATAGAGCCGTCGCGAATAATAGTGGCTTTTACCACTTCATTTTTTTCGTTAAATTCGTCTATGTAATCTCGCGCCATATTGGTGATCGTGAGCATGTCTTCTTCCAGTGTATTCTGGATTGTAACAACCACTGATGGTGCGCCATTCATAAAGCTACGGTCTGGGTTGTCAGCCCATTTATCACGGATATCTGCGATTTCATGCAAATAAACGACGCCACTTTCTGGCGTTTGCTTCACTACTATATCTCTCAGGCCCTCTGCATAATATTCTTTGTTTTTGGCACGTATCAACAACTCCTCTTCTTTTCCTTTCACCGTACCACCCGTAATTTCGAGATTGGCAGCACGCACAGCTGTTGCTGCTTGCTGAAAAGTCAAGTCATAGGCACGCAAGTCTTTTTCACGAAAAGCTATTTCGATTTCCTCTTCGGGAAATCCACTTAGCTCTACCTTCGAGAGGCCATCCATAGCTAACAATTCATCTTCTACTTGGCGACCATACCTTTTCAGGGTTTTCAGATCAACGTCACCACTTATGGCAAAGCTTATGGCAAAACCTAAGTTTTCACGTTTATAGATAACCAAGGGCTCCATGTTGGCAGGAAAAGAACTGATACGGTCAACTGCATTTTTTACATCTTGTAAAATGATATCGGTATCATACCCTCGGAATACCTCGATGGTCACCGAACCAGAATTTTCACTTGATACAGAAGTAACACGTTCTACACCAGTTACCCCTTTGAGGTTTTCTTCAATTCTATTGATAACCCCTTCTTCAATTTCTTCTGGAGAAGCTCCCGGGTAAACGACCTGAATAGAAATGATACGGGATTCTACTTCCGGAAAAAAAGTAGATTTCATACGAGTTGCCCCGACAACCCCCAGAATAATAATTCCGAACATGAGCAGATTGGCTGCAATCTCATACCGGATAAAATAATTTATTATCGAACGCATGGTCTATTGTTTATATCTATTCTGCCCGAAGGCATTTGTATTTCAGCAATATTATTCTTCCAGTTTCAGCTGGTTCGCTTCCTTTTTGTTGTCGCTTACTTTGACTTTCATGCCGTCAAAAGCACCAGGAACGGGTTCCGCCAATAGCGGGGCACCATCTTCAACACCCTTTACAATTGCTTTATCTTTGGTAATCTTTATAACATCTACTTCTTTGAGTACCAAAGATGAATCTTCTACGAAATACAATTGTCTTTGGCTTACCAACAAGTTTCTGGGTACTTCCAATGCGTTTTCAATGTTTTTAGCTGCAATTTTTCCTTGCATATACATGCCTTCACGCAACTCAGAACCACTTACCCCTACGAATACTTTTACCGTCTGTGTACTGGCATCTACCTGATCATTGATTCGTTTGACTCGGCCTTTCCATTCACCGGGAATATCTTCAGAGGTCAACAAAACGGTATAACCAACTGCGATATAGTTAAGGTCGGCCAAAGGAATGGTTACTTCTAATTCATAATTACCGCTATCCATCAGTTCACCGAGTTTCTGTCCGCCACGTACCAATGCTCCGGGGTTGATGCTCGTTTGCGTGATTACGCCACTAAAAGGAGCATGGATAACATATTTGCTCAAGCGTTCTTCTGTACTTTGGATAGTATAAAATTGGCTGAGAATATTACGAGCAGCAATAAAGAATTTTTCTTGTTCATTGACCGGTTCTGGAAAAGCAGCCAAAGGCTTTTCTACATCAAAATCATCGAGGTATTTCTTCCAGTTTTTATAACTCTCTGGATAATCAATTTTGAGATCCGGCATCATTTGAGTGATACTATTAAGCAAAGAACTTTTTTGCGAAAGCAAATTGAGCTTCGCCTCCGTATCATCCACCTTTATCAATACACTCCCTTTCGGGAAATAACTACCTACCTTAAATGGACGGGCAGTTGCATCTAGCGTACCGGAAACTTCTGCAAAGATGTCAATCTTATTGTAGGCAATTAGTTCTCCCTGTACATTCAGGAAAGTCGCCACATCCGTATTGATAGCAGGCATCGTGCTGACCGTTTTGGGTTCAGGACCAGCTGCTTTACGTTTAGGAGGCGTACTTTGATTACTTAGGTAGTTCATATAGAAATAGGCGCCTATGATAAGGCCAATACCTAAAAGGATACCAAGTCGACGAAGTAATAAGTTATCCATAAGAGTTTTTTATAAAAAAATTGGTAGCTCACTTTTGCAGAACTACCCAATGAGTTGTTTATAAATTTCGAATAATACTTTTTTGCAAATAGCAACCTCTTCACTAGAAATTTCTTTAGTTGCCTCTGCAACTATTTTTTCTGCCAGCGGGAGCAGTTCTGTTTCCATTTCTTTACCCAAATGCGTCAAATAAATGCGTTTATTCCTTTTATCCTGCGCATCAGGCACTCGAACGACCATATTTCTTTCTTCCAGGCGCCCTAGTCCGCGTGTGATAGTTGCTTTATCTTTAATGGTTGACACGGCCAAATCTTGCTGTTTAAGACCATCTTTCTGCCAAAGGTCTACCATTATTGCAATATCCTGTGGTCCCAGCTTATATTTTTCCATTTCAGGCATTTTTCGCATAGCTGCAGCAAGCAAGCGACCCACCCGATTGGTCAAAAAAATGAGAGAATCCTGAGGATATTGCCGTTGTTTATTCATGCGCTAAAAATAGTTGACAAATACAACTAACACCCCAGTCGAAGAATCGTTGTAAACTGTATATTAATTTTTTGCTGAATCGTCCATTATTCGAAAAAACAAAAGAAGTGCAAAAATAAAAAACCCGCCGGACATATATCCGAGCGGGTTTAAATACCTTGTTTTTATTGACCATTAGAATCGGTCAATCATATCTTTAATTTCTTTTTTGGATTTACCGATTTTTTCCTGGAGTCTACCAAGAAATTCATCTTCTCGACCTTCTTGATAAGTCAAATCATCATCGGTCAAGTTAGCATAACGTTGCTTCAATTCACCTTTGATTTGATTCCAGTTTCCTTTTAATTTATCCCAAGTGGCACTCATTTGGTTTCAGTTTTTTGGTTAAAAAATTTGTTTTCTATTCATTATACTCGCAGTACGCGTGATATCAAGGAGATGATCAATAGTACCAGAAAAATGAAGAAAATAATTTTTGCGATAGAGGCAGCTCCAGCAGCAATACCACCGAATCCGAAAATACCGGCAATAATTGCCACGATAAAAAATACTAATGCTAAGCGAGCCATAATTTTTTGGTTTTTTGGTTAATTATTTTGGTTTTTTGCAGTTCTGTTAGTGGGATGAAATGGCTTAGGATTGCATTTCTTTTTCCATATTTTCCATCCACGATTGGGTATTCTTCTTAAATTCTTTCCAGTTTGCTTCTAGGCTATTACCCAGTTCCTTCATTTTGGCATTTACATCTTTTTGTGCAGCTTCCAAATTGTCGATTTGCTCTTCAATTTCAGCGGAAGCATCATCAGATGCATCTTCCAAATCTGCGCGTAACGATTCCAAGCGTTCATTGATATTTTCCTGCATATCTTCCAGATCTGCTCTCAATTCTTCTCTTTCAGTTCTGAAAACATCTGCGATTTCTTCGCTGGTATTTTCTGCTTTTTCGCTTACGGTTTCGTTGTTGTTACAAGCAGTGGTGATCGATCCGATCAAAAGCACTGCACATGTCCATTTTAAAATTTGCTTTGTCATCATTAAAATTTTTTGGTTTCCTATAAAACGAAGTACTGCAAACCGTGTTCGAAATATTTTTAAAAAAACTACAAACCACTGATAAACAAACCAATACCCCTTAAACAAAAAAGGCCGCAGACAATGTATGCCTGCGGCCTTTTTCCCGAAAGGGAAAATCAATGCTACTTAATTGAGTGAAAACTGAGAAACAGCTTCCGCCCCATTATGGAACATCAACTCTGAAATATGAGGTGTCATATAATCACACAATGGCATTTGAGCGATAAGCTCCATCACTTCAAACTCTGAGGTAGCTGCCATAACGGCCCAGAGCGTAGATCGATCCAGTGAGAGCGAGTAAGACTTCAATTGCCCTTCTGCCAGCATTCTGTTTACCATATCGCGCTGCTCAGGTACTAACTCCAGAAAATCTTCGGTTAATACTTCTGGTAGCTCAAACTCAATCATAAAAGCTCTCTTCATTTCTATATTATTTTTTAGGACGATCGAAATCAATGCGTTTTACTGTTTTACGTAAAAGATGTTTCATTTATTTTGATTCGCCCAAAAAGTTTATCCAAAATTGATAATCAATTTACGTTCCCAATTTTCAGTAAATTACTTATCAAAGTCAATTTTTCGATGGGTGCCGTCACAAAATGGCTTATTTCCGGATGCCCCACATCGGCAAAGTGCAGTTTGTTTTTCTTTAAAATGCTTCGAACCGTCTGCAAGTTCAATCTCGACAGTTCCTTTGACCATCAATGGCCCTTGAGACAATACCTGAATCTGCACCTCAGGGGTGCTCTCTTTGTTGGTGTCTCGCCCATCATTCCAGTAATAACTCAATGCTCCGGAGGGGCATTTTTCTACCTGGTCTGCAATTTTTGTGGCTGCCGTATCATTTACATTGATCCAGGGGCGCCCTTTCGGATTGAAAACTTCTGGTAATCCACGCCAGCACTTTTCAGAATGAATACACACATTTGGTTTCCAAACTACTGTGATTTCGTCTGTTTTATATTCTTTTACAATATCTTTTTTGTCGCTCATGAGCTTTAAATGTTTTAGGATTTGATATAATATGGCTGAAAGTATAGTCCAATTTGCTTTCTTTACCCACTACTGTTAACCCCTTGCAGAATTTCACGCAAGTGCAGCTTAAACAAAAAAGTGAAACTCATACATGAAATATGCTTATATTTACGTTATATAAAAAGTCAGGCAAGTCCAATCTAACAAACTACACCATGCTTGCTATAAACTTATAAACATCAGAAGAATGCAGAAGTTTGGATGCACGATTTTGTTCTTGTTATTGTTTCAATTGGGAATCAATGCTCAGAATACTGCTTATTATACAGTATTGGTAGGTACATTTCTGGATGCAAAAGCACAGGACTTTGAAAATTTACGCAAATTAGGTTTCCTCTACACAACGCAGTTAGACGGCAACCTCACACAGGTATTTATCGGCGGCTATTCAAAGGAGGCTTCCGCCAAAGAAGTGGCTTCCAATGTCCGCAAAGTCGGCTACACTAGTGCTTCCGTACAGCAACGACTGATCGAAGAGGGCCGAAACACCACTGTCATACAACTCGGAATCAGAAGAACTGATAAAGAAATAAAATGGGAAGAATTTTATGAAGCCGGAGACCTGTTTGTCATTCTCAATGACAATCAAGTCAAGATAGTTACCGGGCTTTATCCTTCTATTGATGCGGCCAAAAAAGATTTGAGCAGGGTTAGAGGTTTAGGTTTTGATGATGCTTTTGTCAAAAAGGTAAATGATATTTTTCTTCATCGAGTTAGTTCTTTTGAAGCTGGAGGGCTCAAAAGGCCCCTTTTTGATCTTGTCATCGAAGATGATCCAAAAAAGCAAGACAGAACCACCCGTCGAGACGAGGTACCAAATTCTTATAGCGATGTCACGGCCAAATCACCGGTGCGCAACAACCCGACACCTCCTACCACTCAAAAAGGTATTCCGGCATCTTATGGAACAGAATCTGTTCTACCAAATATTCGTACTAAAGTAAAGCGTCGCTCTGCACTCGAACTTCAGAAAGTACTCAAAGCACAAGGCACTTATACCAGTAGTCTCGATGGCTACTATGGTAAAGGCACAACTGCCGCATATGAAAAAGTGCTTCAACAAAACCGAGACTTACAAAAGTATATGCTGCTGTCTCAGCATCTGAATAACTATGGTGTTTCTGAAAGCCAGGGTGATTTGCAAAATATTGTCAATAATCTGATCGACGATCCGACCGCACCTAACCGCCTTGAACGCTACAGCACGCCGGTGGCTAATGCCTATAAAGCATATTTACTATTTACAACATTGGGCTCCAGCAATGAGGTCAACGACCTCATGAATCGCGCTATCAGGGCGGCCTTTGAAGGCAAAAAACTGGAAAACCAGCCGCCTTTCAATTACAGAGCGACCTACGCGTATGAAGATCTCGAGCAGTTGATCTTACATATACACTACATTCATTCGGCTCCTGAAACGGGCATTGCCGCTCCGTGCTGGTTATTTCAGGTACACCCGAAAGAGACCGCTCGTGCTTATGCTTCTTATAGCAGTAATGCCAGCGAAAACTTTCAATTGCAAGCTTGTGATGAGTTTATGTACTGGCCAGAAATCAGAATGGCCTATACCATCGCTGCGGATCTGAATCCTAATAAAAAAATTGACCAGAGCGAAGTAGCAGCAGCGGCAGCTGATCGGACAGCTATTTTCTTGGCTCCTGATGCACTAGACAGCAAAGACAAAAAGGCAGCTGAAAGCTGGAATCGCAAAATATGGGATGGGCTCAATAGCTGGGCTTCCCGTGATGCTATGCATGAACGATTGGTAACGTCCTTTAAAGTGGCTTACTTTCAATCGCAAGTACGATTGGAAGACTACTATATGGATAAAGGTTTTAAGTCTGCGGAAGCAGAAGATTTAGCATTAGCTACCCTGAAAACTATCGTTGGTCCGCATATGAAACGCTTCGATTAAAACTAAAAATGGATCGAAAGAAGAGCATATCGGAGCAGATAAGGCATTCTTGAAAATGCTTTGAAAATCGTTACTCGAAATTAAATTTGGGTAACGACTTTCT
>JALEHC010000606.1 GCA_022763215.1 Saprospiraceae bacterium | reverse complement strand
TGAACATTTCTTTGGAGGTGCCAAGTCTGGACGGAGAAATCAAATCTGCTCTGAATTTTGCTTGTATCTCTGCCGTTCAGGAAATTTATCCGGATGCCAATGTCAATTTACATTTGATATCTAAGGGGCCTCAGGCGCAACAACAACAGCCAAATAATAATCTGCCGCATGTCAAGAATATCATAGCAGTAGCATCGGGTAAAGGAGGCGTTGGTAAATCAACCGTAGCTGTTAACCTTGCACTTGGCCTCAAAAAACTGGGAGCAAGGGTCGGTTTGGTAGATGCCGATTTGTATGGACCTTCTATTCCTACCATGTTAGGTTTGCAGGGGCAACGCCCAAAAATTCAACAGGTTTATGGTCAGCCGAAAATGGTACCACTCGAAGCCCACGGTATTTCAGTAATATCTATTGGTTTTATTATTGAACCAGAGCAGGCGGTGGTACTTAGAGGTCCTCGTTTATCGGGGGTATTAAAACAATTTATCAGTGATACCATGTGGCCAGAACTAGACTACCTGGTATTTGACCTTCCACCGGGAACGGGTGATATTCAACTGAGTTTGGTGCAAACGGTACCAGTCACTGGTGCAGTTTTGGTAACGACGCCTCAGGAAGTAGCGGTTGCCGATGCAGTTAAGGCGATGAACATGTTCTTATTGCCATCTGTAAACGTCCCGATAGTTGGTGTAGTGGAAAATATGTCTTGGTTTACACCAGCCGAATTGCCAAATAACAAATACTATTTGTTTGGTGAAGGTGGTGGCAAGAAAATGGCGAAGCTCAGCAATTCGATGTTGTTGGGGCAAATTCCGATTGTGCAGAGTGTGCGAGAAGGAGGTGACAGTGGCCGGCCGATCATTTTGAACGAAAGTGATCCTACTGCAAAAGCCTTTGAAAAAGTAGCAGAAAATACGATTCGACAGATAGCCGTAAGAAATGAAGTGCTCGGACCAACGAAAATTGTGAAAATGGAGTAATATTCGGCTTCCTTACTCGATTAGGAACTGGATTAATTGTAAATTGTAGATTGAACAACAAAAGCGATATGTCTGTAACGGAAAAAAAAGATTTAATAGAAAAGATAGATAAAGCGTTGAATGATGTGCGGCCTCACCTTGCTGTAGATGGTGGCAATGTAGAGGTTGTAGATGTAACCGAAGCAAAAGTGGTGCGGGTAAAATGGCTGGGTTCTTGTGAAACTTGCAATATGTCAGCGATGACAATGAAAGCAGGTATCGAACAAGCCATTATCAGCAAAATTCCAGAAGTAACGGGGGTAGAAGCCGTTAATGGAGTAGAGATGAAATAAAAAAGAAACCCGTACATGACCAGAGCTGAACTTTTTCATCAAATACAACAGAAGCAATCGTATTTGTGTGTAGGTCTCGATGCTGACATCAATCGAATACCTGCTCATCTGCATCATCACGTAGATCCTGTTTTTGAATTCAACAAACAAATTATTGATGCTACCAAAGATCTTTGTGTAGCCTACAAACCCAATATCGCCTTTTATGAAGCGCTTGGCGCGAAAGGCTGGGAATCCCTCCAAAAAACGTTGGACTATATTCCCGATGAGCATTTTACGATAGCTGATGCCAAACGAGGCGATATTGGGAATACTTCTCGGCTTTATGCCAAAGCTTTCTTCGAAACTCTTGCATTTGATAGCGTAACTGTTGCTCCTTACATGGGGGAAGATTCCGTCAAGCCGTTTCTCGAGTTTGAAAATAAATGGGTCATTTTATTGGCATTAACTTCTAATAAGGGGAGTCAAAACTTTCAAATGACAATTCAGGAAGCCGAACAGCCCCTTTACGAAAAAGTAATGCGAACAGCCCAGCAGTGGGGGAGTCCTGAGCAGCTTATGTTTGTGGTAGGTGCTACTCATCCTCAGAAATTTGAAGAAATTCGAGCTATTGCACCTGATAACTTTTTGTTAGTTCCAGGTATAGGTGCACAAGGTGGTGACTTGGAAGCCGTAAGCCAATATGGGCAGAATGACCACTGCGGATTATTGGTCAATTCCTCCCGCGGAATCATCTTTGCCGGAACAGATGAGACATTTGCCGATAAGGCAAGACAAGCTGCTGGTAAAGTGCAAGAACAGATGGCGGCGATTCTGTCAAAATAGTTTCTTACCAAAATCTTAAAAGCGGTTTTTTGTAACAATTTACCCTGCTAATTCATTATAATTGTATGAGTTGGCGAAGCATTGCTTTGTCATTTCCTTCCTGAAAAAACATCAAAATCGCTTAATATGTCAACATTCAACATTCAAGTAAACGGAGTGGCGCACTCAGTGGAAGTAGACGATTCGACTCCCATCTTATGGGTGCTTCGCGACCACCTAAGTTTGGTGGGCACTAAGTATGGCTGCGGAATTGGGCAGTGTGGTGCTTGTACCATTCACCTCGATGGGGTAGCTATGCGTTCTTGTAGCTTACCAATCAGTGCAGTAGGCGACAAAAAAATTACCACAATTGAAGGCTTATCTACCGATGGGACTCATCCTTTGCAAGAGGCTTGGGTAGAGCATGATGTACCGCAATGTGGGTATTGTCAGGCTGGTCAGATTATGACTGCAGCTGCTTTACTAAAGGAAAATGGTAATCCATCCGATGATGAAATTAAGTCTGCTATGCACGGAAATATCTGTCGTTGTGGTACTTATAATCGTATTCGTGCAGCAGTAAAGACAGCTGCTAAAAACTCTTAAGTGTGAATAATTGCATCCTAGCAGATGGTAAACAATTATTTCATACCTAACCAATTTAATGCTCAACTAACATGCTTACAACTAATAAAAATATAGATAGAAGATCATTCCTCAAGGTCAGTAGTCTGGCTTCTGGTGGCGTGCTTTTTGGCTTTAGCTGGATGGTGTCTTGTACCAACGAAGTGCAGTCCGATGTACTCGATGAACCAGTTATGCCAGAAGAATGGATCAGCCTTAATGGTTATCTAAGGATTGGCGATAATGGCGTAGTGACCATCATGGCACCTAATCCGGAAATTGGCCAAAATGTAAAAACATCCATGCCCATGATTGTGGCAGAAGAATTGGATGCAGATTGGGACAAAGTCATAGTAGAACAAGCTCCTCTCGATCCGGAGAATTTCCCTCGTCAGGTAGCTGGTGGGTCTCAGTCTATTCGCCAATCTTGGGAAGGTTTGCGAAAAGCGGGTGCTACTGCTCGTGCTATGTTGGTGGCTGCTGCTGCTGAAAAGTGGGGCGTCGATCCATCGACTTGTACCACCAGCAAGGGTGTTATTTCCAATGCAAAGGGTGAAACGATAGGTTATGGGGAAGTTGCTTCCGCTGCCGCGCAAATGGAAGTGCCAGCAGAAGTGCCTTTCAAAGACCCTAAAGATTTTACCATTATCGGGAATAGTAAAAAGAATGTCGACCTGAAAGGAATTATTACGGGTAAACCATTATTCGGGCTTGATGTGAAGGTGGATGGTATGAAATACGTTTCTGTCCTTCGTCCGCCAGCTTTTGGTCAGAAATTGGTTTCTTTTGATGATGCCGCAACCAGAAAAGTCGCTGGTGTTGAAAATGTCATTCAGTTTGGTGACAAGATTGCAGTATTGGCTAATTCTACCTGGGCTGC
>JALEHC010000101.1 GCA_022763215.1 Saprospiraceae bacterium | reverse complement strand
CGCTTGCGCTCAAAATCATAAATCAATTGCCCGAGTTCTGCAAAAAAGGGCAAACCAATACTTTCATATTCGTATTCACCATCGTTAAAAATTTCGTTTTTGTTGACGTGAATGACTCCTGCCAGCATAAACTCCACACCTGCTTCAAAATCAACGACATAAGCAACATCTGTCAAAAAACCATACGCCCAACCGACCTTATTGAAAATGCGAATATGATCTGGTATCGATTGCGTACTATCGCCAAACATCCAAAATTTGACATAATTATCGGGCTTTTCATTCCAATGATCGTGGGCATCTGACGGAAAGTCATACATGGCATAATAAAGCATTCGCAGCTGGTTTTCCGTCAATTCGAACCTCGCAGATGCAGGAACAGCCATCGGAAAAAGCACTGCTTGAAGTATATCATGCAGATTTTCGAGACTTATCGCATTTTTATATCGAAAATCAAATGGCTCATTTACCACTTGCTTGCTGTCATCATCAAAATAACCTTTCCCTCTCACCTGACCTTGCCACACTTTTTCGGGGTAAAATTTACTTCGTACTTCGCCTTGATGATAGATCAACGCGCCATTGATCGGATCAAAAAATTGACATGGATTGGTATACTGGTTACCCAAGGTATCAAATCCACTTACCGATAAGCGGTGGATAATGCGACTGTCAGTATAGCCCTTTTCGTGTAAAGCTTCATTGAGATAACGTTGTCCCAAAAATTCATACAATCGATTGTAGGCATCATTGTCACTCACCAAAAATATTTTTCGAATATAATTTCCGATGGTTGGTAATTGATTATATGTCAAGGTATCTACTAAGGCCGCTGTTTGTGGTGGCGAATAGGCAAAGGTACGCATAGGCGTTTCCATGTGTAGTCCAAAAATACCTAGCTTATTCATTTTTTCCAGTGCCATAAAAGCAGTGGGCATTTTGACCGTACTCGCCGGATAAAAATATCGCTCTGGGTCTACTTTCCAATGATGAGAAGTGAAAGAAGGCTGATTGTTTTCATCCCGATCAATTTGGGTATAAATGACCTGTATCTCGTATTGGTCTGGGTTTTGCGCCCAAGCGCCGAGCTGACTTTTGTGCTTATCCACTAATTGCTGAACAAGATTGGTCTGGCTGTACGCCAAATGACTGGCCACAAATAGTGCGCCTAAAAGGAGAAGTTGTTTCATTTTAATTTTTTGAAATATTCACTAATGATGTTAACTAATTGTTCTATCTCTGCTTTAGAATGTTGGCTATTTAAAACGATTCGGGTAATGGGTGCATCCCCTGGACTTGGATATGGAAAACTCGAAACAAGCATGCCTCGTGCTGCCAAAAACGGGGCCAGCGCATGTTGAGCAGTAAAGCAAACCGGATAGGCATCGAGCATCCGAAAATGTGCCGACCAGCCTAAGATTTCACGAAAGTGAGACACATTTAGCGAAAGCTGATGACGTGCCCTGTCATAGAGTTCATCAGCATGTAAAAAAGCATGCCAATAAGCGGGTAAACCGGGCGAAGCACCGCCAAAAAATGGGCTTTGCCACAAGTCACGAACCAATGCTTGACTACCCAAGATGACCCCAGCAGGAATGCCCATAGCCTTGCCCATCGAAGCAAGGATGATGCATTCCAAGTGTTCCAGTTTCGGAATGCGACTCCTGAGTGTTGGCGTCACACCTATGCCATGCGAATCGTCCAGCACCAATGTAAGCGGAACCGCAGCGGGCCAATCTAGTAGCCAATCAAAGGAAAATGATCGTACAAAAAGCGGATCAATACTGTTGCAACACAATACCATCGGGCGTTGCTGGCTTTGCGCCAAATCCAACATTTGTGCACACCAATCTTCATATCGGCCCTGCGCATACTGCCCCTTTGACCAAAGTGCCGGATGCGTGCCCGGTGCAAAGTATATCGGACGGTCGCTACTTTCCAGCCATCGCATCAGTAACTGCCCAGCCAAGGAACCAGAAGAAAGGCTAATCGCCGCTTCCATGCCTTGGGTACGAGCTATTTTGGCTTCCGCCAAATGAAAAACTTCCGGAGCAAAAGTTGACAAGCGGGAACCACCATAATTGTTACCATATTGTTTAAGGCCTTCCATAATGAGTTGACGAAAGGACTCATTATGAGCCATGCCAAGGTAAGAGGTACCCGTAAAATGTAGAGCCATTGTACTATTTTAGGCGGACGCCTGTTCCGTTTCGATCAGGAAAAATAGCCTGCCCATCCTTCAGCCGAACACCATCTGCCGGATCGTTGGCGAGGAGCAAAGCACCATCCATATCGACATAATCCAGCAAAGGTAACAGATGACCAATCGCAGAAATACCGACCGAAGATTCAGTCATACATCCCACCATCGTTTTCATACCCAGTTGGTTAGCTTGTGCAATCATGCGTCGGGCAGGCGTGAGGCCGCCGCACTTCGTCAACTTGATATTCACCACATGAAAATGCTGGTGACACTTAGCCACATCACTTTCAATGCGGCAACTTTCATCGGCCACAACTGGCAAGACGGATTTCTGATAAACCTCTTTCATCGCTCGCCACTCCTCGGCTGGTAGTGGTTGTTCGATAAACTCCACCCCTTGTTCGCGTAGCTCAGGAGCTAAGTCAATCGTCTGTTGGGCCGTCCAGGCACAATTCGCATCTACCCGAAATAAGGCATCGGTATGTTTGCGCAATTCCTTAATGATAGCAAGATCATCTTCAGTTCCAAGTTTTATTTTGTAGATTGGCCAGGGTTGTTCTTTCATTTTCGCAACCATTTTTTCGATGGTATCAATGCCAATGGTATAATTGCTGGTAGGTAATTGAATGAGTTCGAGTCCCCAGTATTTGTAAAGCGGCATGCCGGCTTTGCGAGCTACGAGATCGTGCGCGGCCTCATCGAGGGCGCATTGCAAAAAAGGATGATCGTGCAAATCTTCTTGCATGACTTCCCAAAAATCTTCGGCAGATTGTAGCGTGTATCCTTCTATTTTGCTGCGCAAGTCTTCCAGCCGTTGCTGCATGCCTTCGACGGTCACTTTATAATAGGTATTGGCAGTGGCCTCTCCGAAACCAGCATGCATCCCTTCCCGTAACTCAATGATCAGGCTAGGCTGTACATCTCTGGATTCCCGAGAAATCGTGAACGTATGGCGCAGTTGTAAATCGACCGGATGGAGCAGAAGTTGCATAACTTGGTTTTTCCATACAAAATAATGATTTTTTTGAGACGTCGTAAACGACTTGTTCTTCCTAATCCTCTTTGCATAGACAAACCAGCTACCTAAAAAATCACTACCAAACCATCAATTACCACTCCAAGATATTTCTGCCCTTCGATATTGGCACAACTTCCAGCTATGCTTATCTTCGCCTGCATCTTATCTTTCGATAAATACAATACTTCATGGCAGGCATCAAACTCGAACTTCAACTCTCTGATTTATTTGAGCAATGGGCGGGCACTGCGCCAGAGCTCGTGCTACCACTCGCTCCTTCCGGCTCCGATCGTCGCTATTACCGCCTCCAAAAGGGTGAACAATCCGCCATAGGTGCGTTCAGCCCTGATCCAAAAGAAACCAACGCTTTCCTGCACTTTTCCAAGCATTTTCATGCAAAAGGCCTGCCCGTACCGGAAATTTATGCCGAAAATCTCGACCAGAAAATATATCTACAGGAAGACCTCGGCTTCACTACGCTTTATAGTTACTTGCTCACTAAAGGCGAATATTTCCCCGATTATCTCATCCAGATTTATAAGAAAGTAGTCGCTCAGCTAGCTCGCTTGCAAATTGTAGGCAGCAAAGGGCTTGACTATAGTGTTTGTTATCCGCGTCAGTCCTTTGATCGGCAATCTATTCTTTGGGATTTTAATTACTTCAAATACTATTTTCTGAAGTTGGCTCATGTGCCGTTTGACGAGCAAGAATTGGAAGAAGACATCCATCGTTTTGCCGATTATCTGCTTTCCGCAGATAGCAATTATTTTATGTTTCGCGATTTCCAGACACGCAATATCATGGTCAAAAATGGGGAGCCCTTTTTTATCGACTACCAAGGTGGTCGAAAAGGAGCACTACAATACGACCTTGCCTCTTTACTATTTCAGGCGAAAGCCAACATCCCGACCGACATTCGACAAGAATTGCTCGAATACTACATGGACGCTGCTGGTGAAATGATAGATTTTGACCGCGAGCAGTTTGTAGCGTATTATTATGCTTATGTCCTCATTCGCTCCATTCAGGTATTGGGTGCTTATGGATTTCGTGGTTTGTATGAACGTAAGGAGCATTTCCTAAAAAGTATACCTTTTGCATTGCGTAATATCAAATGGTTACTCGATCATACCGATATTCCGGTGGAAATACCAGCCCTCAAAGCCGCCCTCCGTGGCATTATCGAATCCAAAACTTTCGAACCTTTTGACAAAATCAAATCTGCTTCGAGCCTGTTAACGGTGACTATTAATAGCTTTTCTTATAAAACTCAGATTCCGCCCGATCCATCTGGTAATGGTGGTGGCTTTGTATTCGATTGCCGTGCTATCCACAATCCGGGGCGTTATGAACCTTATAAAAAACTAACCGGCCGCGATGAACCAGTCATCAATTTCCTAAAACAACACAGCAATATTG
>JALEHC010000605.1 GCA_022763215.1 Saprospiraceae bacterium | reverse complement strand
TCAACACCCCATCTTGATTCGGAATGGCTGCCATCGGGATCAATCGAAAGTTTGAAATCAAACTTACTGTTGACACCCTGATTTTCCAGTGCTTGCTGGAATCGTCTGATATTTGGAACCATCGTTTCGCTTTCGCCTTCTCCTGCATAAAGGTACACTTTGGTTTCTAATGATTCATCAAAGTTGATGGCATGGAAATGGATGTTTGGAGCAACCCAAAGCGATGGTGAAAAGATCAATAATTTGCTATACACCTCAGGATACATCATCCCGGCATAAATAGAAATAAGCGCACCCATAGAGCTTCCGCCTATACCCGTGTGTACTCGTTCTGGGCGAGTCCGAAAATTTTTGTCGATAAATGGTTTGAGTGTATCGGCTAAGAAACGTACATATTTTTTTCCGTCTCCACGACCAAGACGCGTACGGTACGAAGGTGTAAATTCTGCAATCCGCTGATCTTCGGCATGGTCTATGGAAATGATAATCAGATCGCCCCATCCTTGTTCGGCCATAACGGCAAGCCTTTTATCGACTGCCCAATTGCCAAATGGTGCGTAGTCATCAAATAGGTTTTGCCCGTCTTGCAGATAAAGCACGGGATAGTGCTTGTCAGACTGCTCATAGTCATGCGGAAGCAGTGCTGCAATTCTTCGCGTTCGGATCAATTGTGGGATTTCGAAATTTTCATCGATGACCTTACAAATTGGCCGAAAGGCAGGATTGTAGTAACGACCATCCGTTTTCCAATGTGGGACAAAGTCTTCCTGTGTATTTTCTTGCCCCCGTTTTAAGTCAGCAAGGTTTAGTACCCGATTATCAATGGTTTTTCCATATTTATTTAACTCCTCCTGTTCCCAATCCCCTCTCAAGTATTTGTATTCGAGTTGAGCTGGCAAGGAAGCAATATCTGGGAATACAAACTGATACGTTCCAGGGCCGGTAGGCGTGAGTTTGTAAGCCTCGTCTTTCCCTTTCCAACGGTTGAAATTGCCAGAAAGATAAATGTTGGCAGTAGAAGTGTCTCTGGTTCGCAGAGATATAGTCAGTGAATTATTGTTGTTGCTGGATGTTCCCGACATCAAATCTGAGTTACGGAGTATCGGCATTTATATTTTGCGAAAGCAAAACAGCAGCGATGACTCCTGTCCGAAAAAAGTGCTCAAAATTAAGAAATATGTAAAATCTGGCAGCCCAAAAGCTGAAAAACCGACGAAAAATTGATGGCTGATTCGAGCTTTCAACGCCCATACGGCTTTGTTTATTGACCTTTCGGCAAATGATTATAACAAAGGCTGACCAGATAACGCTCCGGCCAGCCTTTGTAAACTGCTTGATTTTGAAAGATTATACGATCAAGTGATCGGTAATATCGTCCTCCATTTCACTATTCAGTTCGGTGACATCTGCGAAAGCAGTATACGGAGCGATAGCGATCAATGGAATGGTAAATATGACACCAATACCAAATAGGAGTACACCTGAAACGGCTATAATCCCCATAACTAGAGAATAACCAAAATAGGTGAACCACTTTTTAGTAATTAACTGGCGGCTCATTTCCATCGCTTCCCATGCTGGTAATTTGTAAAACACAATAAATGGATACACCCAACTATAGGCAACACTCAAATAAATACCAGGCAAAATGAAAATAAAAATCCAAAAAGGAATATCAGGTACCGCTGAAAAGCTCATCGGATCAACAATGAGGTTGTAATACCAATCAACCAAGCCGTATTGCCATGCAAAATAAACCATTGGGGCAACGGAAGCGAGTGCAATTGCGGAAGTTAGTAAAGCAGCAATGGCAAGGTTGGATACATAGTCGAAGCCTTTAAAAAAGTCTTCAAAGCGAGCATCTTCACCTCGATCAATTCGGTTGCATACAATAAAGATACCAGCAAATGCAGCTGGCCCAATCACCAGTGAATTAGCAATTTGTCCGATGAATGGAATACTACCAACCACCGAGGTAACGATTATATATAGCAAGAAAAAGCCGATAAAAAGCCCCAACTTTTTTTGCAATATCCCAAAGGCATTGGTCATGTATTCACCAAACTTAAAATCATAACCTTGGTCAATGAGTTCTTGTAGCTTGGCGCGTTTCTGTTCGTTTATCATCATTTTAATTTTTTTGAGGAAAATCGATTGTATTTTATGCCCTTTAAATTATTATATTTTTGAGAACATCTTCAAAAAAATTCGATGAATTCATTTTGAAGAATTACTCAACTTATTTTTTGGTGATGGCATCCACTTTTTCAAAAATCCAACAAAACAAAACATTCACTCCGCCAGCCTCCTGGCTCCAGTTAAGTTGTATTGACATGCATACTGGCGGAGAGCCGCTTCGCGTGATTACTGGGGGGTATCCAAACATCAATGCCGAGTCCGTTCTGGAATATCGTCGAATTTTTAGAGATCAATATGATTATTTGCGCAAGCTACTCATGTACGAGCCTCGTGGTCATGCCGATATGTATGGATGTATATTGGTGCCTCCTAATGATGCAGGTGCTGATTTTGGGGTGGTGTTTATGCATAATGAAGGCTATAGCACTATGTGTGGCCACGCAATTATTGCGATCGCCAAATTGGCCGTTACTATGGGTTGGGTGAGCTCGACCGAGTTGAGCATCGATGCGCCATGTGGCCGTATAAAAGCTTTTGTAGATGTTCGTGATGGCAAAGTGGGGCAAGTGCGCTTTCATGGTGTTCCGTCCTTTGTCGTAGCAACAAACCAAGAAGTTTCACTACCCGGATTAGGCCGCATTCGTTATGATCTTGCCTACGGTGGTGCTTTTTATGCTTACGTTGAAGCTGCACAATTGGGGCTTAGACTAGAGGCTTCAGAATTTAGCCAACTCATCGAATATGGCCGTAAAATCAAACAAGCGGTTATTGATTCACAACAAACTATTGAGCACCCTTTTGAAGCTGATTTGAGCTTTTTGTATGGGACGATCTTCATGGGCGCTCCACACACTCCGGACTTGTCAAAACAAAAGCCTCAAGCAGACAGCCGAAACGTTTGTGTATTTGCAGATGGCGAAGTAGATCGCAGCCCAACAGGCTCGGGCGTATCTGGTCGTATGGCCCTGCATACACATCAAGGAACCCTTCAAATGGGAGAACAAATGATCATTGAGAGCATCGTTGGCAGCCAATTTGCCGGAAGGCCCTTGGAAATGGTGGACTACGGCCCTTATCAGGCGGTTATTCCTGAAGTTAGTGGTACCGCGTACATTACTGGGCAACACGAGTTTTTACTGGACCCCGAGGACCCTTTTTCAGAAGGCTTTTTTCTGCGATAATCACTTTTTATCGTCCTCTAGGACAGCTTCATAAAATCGAACAAATTTTTTGTTTAGCTTTTTGACTCTGGAGTTGATATTTTTTTCAAAAGCTTCTTTGGGGGCAAAAATTTTATCTGCTACAAATGTAAAGGTGGTCATTTTGATGGCGTGCGGAAAAGGATCGGGGAGTTCCTGCATTTCTGCGTCCATAATCATCATAGCTTCGGCCCGTGCAGTATTGGCCCCATCCGTTAATCCAAATCGAGCTACCAGAATATCTTCGTTTTCCCAGCTTAGCTGCGGGTCAACGTCTAGGCTTTCGCCTAAAAAAATAGGAGGAGCCGTTTCCAGTTGATCGAGGTGGACATTGGCCGTATCATAGATATAGCGGACTTCGGAAAAGGTATAGTTATCTTCAAAAGCTTGTCGAATTAGCTTGTTTTGAAAGGCGGTCTCCGCCAGTGTAGTTGCTAGTTGATCGCGTACTCGTTCGCGTTTTTTTTCGCTTAACTGATCGCTGTTAGCGAGTTTTTGAAGAGCTTTTATTTTTTTGTGGTTGCTGGTGAGGCTGACGATGAGAATACCTTGTTTAAGGCTTTTTATAGCAGCTTTGGCTTTCGCCAAATTGATCTCTTTTTGGCTTTTTTCCGTATCCTGTGCCACTAGGGAATGTTGCAGTGTGATAAAGAACAAGAATAGAAGACTATAGAAGAACCATCTCTGGTGCATGCTGTTAATTTTTAGTTAATAAATATTAAGACGATATTAATCTGGTGATTAGCAACGGCTTGCTTTGGGCGAAGTTCAAAAAAATTAGCAAATTTGTGGGCTGTTAATCAGCAGATCTATCATTTATTTTGTACACTCTCCGGTCAAAGCTTTTTATTAAAACGCTTTGGAGGGCATGAAAGCTGGAAAAAACAGAATTGTTGTAGGGCTTATGACAAATCAGAATAGACTCAGCTTAATACCAAAAAAGAAGAAAACCCTGATTCATGGTGCTCTTCTTTTGAGCATGTACATTTTTAAATATCCGTCAAATCTCAAAATAAGCTTACTGATATGCAATCAGTTGACATCGAAGCATTAAATCAACAGATTTATGCAGACAGTGCCTTTGTAGATGCACTTAACACTGAAACTTCCAAAGTAATTGTCGGACAACACCACATGATCGAGCGATTAATGCTTGGTTTGTTGACAAAAGGACACGTACTATTGGAAGGTCTTCCCGGTTTGGCAAAAACGCTGGCCATCAAAACCCTATCCAAAACGATTGATGCCCAGTTTAGTCGTATTCAGTTTACGCCGGATTTGTTGCCTGCCGATATTATCGGTACGATGATCTACAACCCGAGTAAAAATGAATTCACGGTCAGAAAAGGTCCTGTTTTTGCCAATTTTGTTTTGGCAGATGAGATCAACCGTGCTCCTGCAAAAGTGCAAAGTGCTTTGCTGGAAGCTATGCAGGAACGACAGGTAACCATTGGAAATGAAACTTTCAAATTGGAAGAACCATTTCTCGTATTGGCTACCCAGAACCCCATCGAGCAAGAAGGGACATATCCATTGCCAGAAGCACAGGTCGACCGTTTTATGTTGAAAGTGCAGATCACTTACCCCAATAAGGAGGAAGAGAGAGAAATCATTCGTCGAAATCTATCAGATGATGGGTTTGGAACGATATCTCCGGTGGTAAAGCCAGAAACGATCATTCAGGCTCGCAAATCAGTGCGTAAGGTATATATGGATGAGAAAATTGAACGCTATATCCTTGATATCGTCTTTGCAACTCGCCAGCCGGAAGAGTATGGTTTGAAAAAACTGAAGCCATTGATCAGCTTTGGTGGTTCGCCGCGTGCGAGTATCAACTTGGCGCTGGCATCAAAAGCATTGGCTTTCCTTCAGCGAAGAGGGTTTGTCATTCCGGAAGATGTGCGAAATGTATGTAAAGATGTAATGCGTCATCGTATCGGTCTGACATATGAGGCAGAAGCTGAAAACATCACACAGGAAGATATCATTAACAATATTTTGGATACAGTAGAGGTGCCTTAAACAAGAGGTGGATTTCACGAAAGTGAAAACGGAATGATCAATCAATTGTACCAAAAGCACAAATTGTATGGAGACCAGCGAACTACTCAAAAAAGTCCGGAAAATAGAGATCAAAACCAAAGGGCTTAGTAAGCACATTTTTTCAGGAGAGTACCATAGTGCCTTTAAGGGACGCGGTATGTCTTTTAGTGAAGTACGAAATTACCAATATGGTGATGATGTGCGGAATATTGACTGGAATGTGACGGCCCGTACCGGTGATCCATATATTAAGGTATTTGAAGAAGAACGCGAGTTGACAGTAATGTTGCTAGTGGACGTGAGTCAGTCGTCTTATTTTGGTACAGTCAATCAATTGAAGAAGCACATTATTACAGAAATTTGTGCGGTGCTTGCCTTTTCAGCGATTACGAATAATGATAAGGTCGGGGTATTGTTTTTTACAGATGAGGTCGAGAAGTTTATTCCGCCTAAAAAAGGTAAGCAACACATACTTCGGATTATTCGAGAGTTAATTGACTTGGAGCCAAAGGGGCAAAAGACGAATATTGCAAAAACACTGGAGTACTTCAATAATGTAGTCAAGAAGCGAAGTATTTGTTTTATCCTGTCTGATTTTTTGGCAAAAGGCTACGAAAACCCACTGCGGATAGCCGCCCGGAGGCATGACATAGTCGGGGTAAATTTGTTTGATCCAATGGAAAAAGAACTTCCAAATATTGGATTGATTCGGGCTGTTGATGTAGAAACTGGAAAAATGCGATGGATTGATTCTTCCTCCCGAAAAGTAAGGCGAGAATACAATGAGTGGTTTGAAAGCCATCAAGCATATTTTAAATCCAACTTTTTGAAAAGTGGTGCGGATTCGGTGCAGATAAGCACAGAAGAATCCTATGTAAATGCTTTATTAAAATTCTTTAAAAAACGCTCATCGTAGACATGAATAAGATTTTATGGCCACTATTGTTTTTATGCGTCGGTGCAGCTAGTCTAACTGCCCAAGTCACTGCCGTTGCTACATTGGATAAAACCGAGATACTGATTGGCGATCAGGTAGCATTTAATTTATCGGTGAGTGCCGCAGAAGGTTATCAAGTACGTGATATTGATCTCAGAGGCCTGCAAGACATGGAAAAGATTGAGCTGGTACAACCTAATCTCAATCGTTTTGATACTTTGAAGACAGAAACAGGGTACGTGATTGAAAAAAATCTCATCCTTACCTCTTTTGATTCTGGCTACCATTATGTCCCACCTGTTACGGTGAAGTATGTTTATCAAGGTCGGAGCCTAACGACCAAAACCAACGAAATTCCACTGATGGTAAAGCCATTTCCCATGGTGGCAGATACTGCGCAGTTGGCCCCCATCAAAAACATTATTGAGGAGCCGATAAAGTTTGAAGATGTGTGGCCCTATTTGTTAGCGATTGCCGGACTAGGCCTTCTCATAGGCTTGGGAGTTTATTTATATAATAAGCGCAAAAATACTCAGGCGGAAGTAGAAGAAGTGATCGAAAAAAGGCCTGCGCATGAAATTGCACTTGATAAGTTGCAACGCCTAAAAGCTGCGGAACTTTGGCAAAAAGGTCAAATCAAGGAATATCACAGTGAGTTGACTTATATTTTTAGAGAGTATCTGGAAAATCGTTTTGAGGTAAGAGCTCTTGAGTCAACCACTTATGAGATTATGAACGATATAAGAACATTAAAAATTGAAAGTAAGTGGGAGGATCGTATCCGAGAACTATTACAAACTGCGGATATGATCAAATTTGCGAAAGCGACACCACCTACCGAGACCCATAATCAGGCATTTGAACTGACAGAAGAATTTGTACAGGAAACGATGAAGGAAGAAGAGGAGATGGGAGAAGAACAGGAAGAGGATTCTAATTCAAATGAGAAACAAGCGTAATTCATGAATTTTAGCATAGGCAATCTGACATTCGTCAATCCAGAGTTTTTCTTGTTGCTCTTGTTGCTGCCCGCCGTTGGCGTGTGGTACTACTGGCGTTATCGCGAACATTTTGCCAATTTGAGAATGTCCAGTCTGGAATCAGTAGCACACATTGATTCGTGGCGCGGTCGTTTGCGCAGTTTGCTTACTGTTTTGCGGGCATTGGCTTTCGTCCTTTTAGTAGTAGCGATGGCACGCCCACAAGAAGCGCTAAAGGAAGAAGAAATTAGTGCTGAAGGTATTGATATTGTGATGGTTATGGATTTGTCGAGTAGTATGTTGGCACAAGACTTTAAGCCCGATCGGTTAGAAGTTAGTAAGCAGGTCGCTGCTGAGTTTGTCAGCAAGCGAGAATTTGATCGAATTGGTCTGGCGGTATTTGCGGGAGAGGCTTTTACGCAATGCCCGCTTACGACTGACCATTTTATTATGAAAGAATATCTGGCCAGCCTAAAGTGTGGCATACTAGAAGATGGTACTGCCATTGGAGAAGGTTTGGCAACGGGTATCAATCGCCTAAAAGATAGTGATTCCAAGAGTAAAGTGCTGATTTTGCTTACGGATGGTGTCAATAATGCTGGCTATATTCAGCCAAGAATTGCTGCTGAAATCGCCCGTGAATTTGATATTAAAGTATATACTATTGGAGTTGGGTCGACAGGAGAAGCGCCAACGCCTGTCAGTCGTCGTAGCGATGGCCGCTATATTTTTGGTTTGGCACGAGTAGAAATTGACGAGCAACTTCTGCGTGAGATAGCGGAAATGACTGGTGGGCAATATTTTCGGGCTACCTCTGAAGAAAGCCTGAAGCAGATTTATCAGCAAATTGACC
>JALEHC010000604.1 GCA_022763215.1 Saprospiraceae bacterium | reverse complement strand
GCGTAGATTGAGGCGTGATGAAGGAGCCTAGCCTTAGCTAAGCGACTGAAGAACAACGAAAATATACGTCAAAAGAACCAGAAGACATCGAAAGGTTTTTATTTAACCGTTACTTAATCAAATAATTCGGCTTCCCAGATATCAATGCTTTGTTCGCCGTAGTTAACAACCACCGGTATCATACCTTGGGTGGTTGACGTAGACCGTAAGCCTGCCTCCTGAAATCCTTTAAATAATCTTAGTTCCAAACGATATTTATGGGATGGATGATAAGATAAATATTTCTCACATTCGAGGCGTACACGGTCAAAAGAAAACCAATTATCGGCATCAAACTGATAAAAATAAAACCCGAAAGCAATAGCACCATAGTGCGCAATGTCAAACACTTCGAGGTAACTTTTTTGTACTAAGAGTGCTTTATATCTGGCTTCCTGATAGCTTTTTCCGGCGGCAATTTCCGTTTCCTGTAGTTTGGCCGCGATAAGCTCCCGAAACATACTTTCATTATTGGCTACTTTTAGAAAGGATGCTTCATCCTTGTAAGCAATCGTTTGATTATCGAGCCGCCAATTATCGAGGATAACGCCATTGAACATGCCTTGTCGAAATGCTTCGGCGGCGGTGCTACCAAAAGAATAAATCAGATCATTGAATTTGTCCTCGCCAAAGCCTTGAATGCCTTCTAGTTCAGAAATATTACGGAACCTACGGAATTGCAATTGTTGTTTGCGTTCCAGAATACGTTTGGCCACAGTAGGGCCAATAGTGACACCATTGGTTCCATTTTCAGGATTGTCTTTCAAGTCTGGGTGATCAACGATATCACTTACATCGCGAGCAACATTAAAAAAATATAGAATTCGGGCTGCGACCCAGTCCTTTACTTCAATATTTTTGAATTTGGCCATATTGATGGATTATTGAATCTTTCCTTAGTTGATGAGCTAATATTTGGCGAAAGCCAGCGAATTATACCAAGTCTTCCAAGTTTCGAGGAAAGCCTTTGACACCGGCACGCTCCATTTTGTGGAAGAGCGAAACAGCATCTGACTTGTTATTGAATGCACCAACGACTACTTTGTAAACAGTTTTACCATTTAGCTCATTAATATTGACAATAATTTTTTCATTAAACTGTGCTTGAAGCTTTTCTGCTTGTATTAATACGTTTCCGTATTCCGCGAAAGCGCCAATTTGCACGCCCCAGCCAGTGGGAGCCTGTTTTTTTACATTAAATTCGAACAAGCCTTTACCGGAAGTGATATTTTCCTTTACATCCACAACTGGTGCGGAGGAGCTATCCATCAGGCGAAGTGCTTCTGCTACTGCTTTGTCTGCATTGACCCGACCGTAGCCAAATTTGGCAGACCAGCCATTGCTATCATAATCACTAGGTGAACCAATCTTGTCTGCAGTTTCCTGCAAAATTTGTTTTACCTGGCGAGCTGTAAGATCCGGGTTAGCAGAAAGGATGAGTGCGCAGATACCTGCTACCAGTGGTGTACTGCTGGAGGTCCCTCCAAAATGTTTGTAGTGATTGCCACGAGAGCGGCCGTCGCGCCAAAATTTGTAGTTACCGGTTTCCCAGGTAAGGCCTTCGTCCCACCATGCTCTGGCAGCAATGATTGGCCAATCGCCATTGGATGGCGCAACCACAGATAGTTCGCGGCCTCTGTTAGAGTAATTCGCATGCTCATCTTTACTGGTACAAGCACCTACCGCGATCACATCAGGATGTGCGGCATAAAAATTGAGAAAGTCAAAGTCTTCATTACCTGCTGCATAAACAATGACACAACCTTTGCCATTTCGTCCTTTTTGTGCGGCATTAGAAATGGCTTCTTCTTTCATTGGGCTAAGGCTAAAGTTAGGGTCTGTTGTACCCCAACTACAGCTAATGACATCTGCGCCATTTTTTACGCAATAATCAAACATTTGCTCTGTCGCACGTAAGCTAAAAGAAGTACCACTGATGGGCATAAAGCGCGCATTCGGTGCTGCCCCTACGATGCCTTTTTCGTTAGTTGAAGCCAAGGCCACACTTGCACATGGCGTACCATGCGTATAACGCGGATCGCCCTGTGAGACTTTGTTCGATTGGTTCCAGATGTCGAATGGTCGAAATACTTTTTCTTTAAGGTCAGGATGTGTAAGATCAAAGCCATTGTCAATAACTGCGATGGTCACATCTGCACGACCAGGAGAGCCGAGCCGATTCCAGGCATCGACAACTTTAGCGTCAGCGCCGCGTTTGAGGCGATAATTGACGTCGGGCACTCGGCCCTCATTTTTGAGGTGCCATTGATGAGGTACCAGATCATCGCTGGGTGCAACAAAATATTCATCCAGAACAGTATCGAGGTCAGGTTCTGCGTATTTGACCATAGAAATTTGCTGTAAAGCGGCTGCAACTTTAAATGGATTAGGAGATTGAGGCGTAACCACAGCGACGATACGTTGGTCATTGCGTCGTTCTTGTAGCTTTAAGCTAAATTCTTCGAGTACGATATTTTGTTCATTAAGGCTAACGCCTTCGCGAAAATGGATAAAAATTTCGCCAGTAGCGATAAGTGGCTTTTCGCTGCCTTCTGCAAAATAGACGTGAGTACCCACTTCTACCTCGTCTTTGGTACGCACTTCGTCTAGTGTTTGGTCGACATCATCACCTTTGAGGCTTACGACATTGAAGCCCCCGAGGTTGTTGAGGTATTCGTGTTCTACGTAATCTTTTTCATTGAGTTTTTCGGAAGGAGAGGTTTTCAATCCAACGAGGGAAGCGCTTTTTTTGAGGACAATTTCCCCTTTACCACTTTTAATTTTTAGCTTGCTCATCCGTTTTATTAAGGGTTAAGAAGATGGAAAAAGGTGTCGGACAGGAATTTGATGGGTAACCTGAGACAGGCGATCAATATACAAAAAAAAGGTTATACCCCAACGGGGCATAACCTTGAAAGAATTGTATTTAAATCTTTGTTTATTGCTTAAGCACGGCGTTCAACATTTGCCGTGTTGTACATTTTCTGAAGTTTCTTTCTGGCAAAGAAGATACGGCTCTTGATTGTACCAAGCGGAGAATCTAGCTCCTCTGCAATTTCATCGTATTTGAAACCTTGGTAAGCCATCATGAAAGGCACTCTAAAGTCCTCTGGTAATTGATTGACCATGCCAAGAAGCTCATCGTAAGTAACTTGTGACTCGCCATTATTTTCTACTGTCCGGTCACCGGAGTTCAGGAAGTAGTTGTTTGGCGTTTGGTCAATAATCAAGTTTCTACGAACTTTTTTGCGATAATTGTTAATGAAAATGTTTCTCATTATCGTTACCGCCCAGGCTTTAAAGTTAGTACCCTGATTGTATTTATCAGCGTTGGTAATAATTCTGAGTGCAGTATCTTGATACAAATCTTCGGCATCGTCATTGTTGCCAGTCAGCTTCAATGAAAAGGCACGCAAAGAATTACTCACACTGTTGAGTTGTTCTTGTATTTGATTCTGGATTGCGTATATCATTGTCGGTGATTTGATGATTAGGAATATTTTGTAATTGTTTTTTACAAAAATACATGTTTATACAATGAAAAGCAAAAAATAATGCCTATTTAGACTGATTATATGGGGTTAAGTGTAGTAGTTTTGACACTATTGCGACAGTGATCACATAAAAAGTTAATTTTATTAACAACTTTAAACCAAATGTAGCTGCATATTGTATTCTTAGCGTAGTATTTTTTAGGCAAAAGGCCTGAATCAAATTCTGGAAAGTTGTTTTGTAAAAGAAAACAACAAAACCAGATCGAGATAAAAAGCCGTCAACTAATTTTGGAAAAGCAGGACACAACGATCATGGAAGTAAGCAATCAGCCAACACAGATTTTTTTACACACCAATATCAGGTGCCTCAGAAAGCAGCTTAATCTGAGCCAGGAAGAACTTGCCGGAAGAGTCGGATTGAACCGTGGCAATATTGCTTCGTATGAAAAAGGATCAGCGGAGCCCAAAATTTGCAATTTGTTGCGATTGGCCAATTTTTTCAAAATTTCTATTATTGATCTTACCCAAAAAGATTTGAGTAAACCAGATGAGTTGGATGATGCGCATTCGTCTTATCAAAAACTTTCCAATAGTGACCAAGAACTAATTCTGCAATTTTTTACTAAAGCGAAAGAAATTCAGGAAGTTATTCAGAGTATTCATTGTTGTCATCAGTTTAAGACCCGATCGATGAATGATTTGCCTAAGGATATGCAAATCATGATGGTTAACTTCGAACAACTATTTGATGCTTCCCAAATGTTGATGCGAAATCATCAAGCTTTAATGGATTTTATTAAATGCAGATTGAAATAATCCCGAAAATAACATATATTGTAGGCATAAATCACATCCCACAGTAATAGTAATAATCCCTCAACTCCAGAGAATAGTACCGAAAAATAAGAAAAGGACACCGTCCTGTAACTAATTCACAGCTTTAACATTCATCCAATTGAAGTATGCAACATCATACGTAAGCCATACGTATAAATGCATGTAGAATGTGAAGAATTTATTTCTGATTGCAATAATATTTTGGAGAAAACCATTTATCTATTCGTAATTCAGCAAAAACCGATAGGTACAGTACAAAAAAATTAGCTACCCTTAATTGAAAAGATGACCTTTATATAATGGCATCTACCAACGCTATACCCTTCAGCGTATCTGTTCCTTTTTGGTTTTTAATGGTTGCGGGTCCAAAAACCGACAAGTCAGTTTGATCTGCCCGAAAAGGCTGGCTTGAAAAAGTACTTGACTCATGAAAAAACCGATTGTAGTATTATTCTTGTTACTGAGTGTAACATTCCAGTCTTATGGAAACGCTTTAACAAATTCAACCAATCCGGAATCTGACATTGAATTCCTGATTGCAGGTGTGGAAGACATCAAGTCTTTTGCAGAAGCTGAACGTAAGTTTATTCTTATGCACTTTACAGCAAGTTGGTGCATGCCCTGCCAATGGATGGAAACCAACACTTACAAAGATTCAGACTTGGTTCGTTATGTAAATAGCAATTTCCTAGCTAAAAAGATTGACATTGATAATTTTGAAGGCCGTCGTCTTCAAAAGAAATATGATGTTCATTTATTACCTAGTGTGCTGATTTTTAGCCCGGAAGGAAAGTTGATGGATCGTGTTGATGAAGCTTTGGAGGCAGAAAAGTTGTTATTGAGATTACAGCAATTCAATAAAGATTTTGAAGGTCACCTTGCAGTGGAAGCGCCAAAAGAAAATTTTATTGATCCTCCGAGCATCGACTTAGGAGCTTTAAAAATTTCAGCACCTTCGCTAGATATAGGCAATTCCAACGCAAATGACCAAGGTGAGCGTTATGAGCGCAACACTATTTCTGCTCCTTCTTTGGAAATGCCAAGCACTTCTTATCAGGAGCCTGCTGTTGCAGCGCAGCCTGAACGTCAGCCCTCCGTGTATATGCCATCGAGTTACTATACGATACAAGTAGGCGCATTTAGTACGCATGAGAACGCAAAAAGATTTGTCAAAGAAAATAAATCAAAAACTTCGCAGGTAATAAATATCAAGCCATCCAAACGGTCTAAAGGTTTTGTCTATTTAGTACAGATAGGCCAGTTTGCAAATGAATTAGAGGCTGACCGATATGAAAATACGCTCAAAAAGCTTGGTATGAATACGTATGTAAAAAAAATTGACAATCCATAAACAGCTTTATTCGTGCTTAGAAAAGCCGTAATCCTTACTATACTGGATTACGGCTTTTCTTATTTCAGGAATGTAGCGTTTTTAGTATCCTTCTCTCTCGATTGCTTATACAAACAGAATGTTTCGGAGCCGTAATCCGTAAGTTAAACTTCCAACCATTTTATGAAAATATTTGAAATATACTTATGGGAGTGTAGCAGGAGAAGTATATTTACACTCCCTAAACATTTTTCCGACTGGTCTGAGTGACTGGTCATTTGATTTGTCGAACCTGTCCGCCAAATGGCGTGAAGGCAGATAATCGGAAAGTAATACCACTATAAACTCTATTTACGTAAGTGTATGAAGCAGATCCTATTTAGAAATATCAGACAACTGGTGCAGGTTAGAACGCAGCAGCCTGATGGCCCGTTAAGAGGAAAAGAATTGCAGGAACTTCCAGTGTTGGAAGATGCATGGTTATTGGTAGAAGATGATCGAATCGCAGATTTTGGGCAGATGGATAACTGCCCCGATATTGAGGGTACTCAGATTGATGCGAATGGGCAATTGTTAATGCCTGCTTGGTGTGACTCACATACGCATCTGGTATTTGCGACAAGCAGAGAGGAAGAATTTGTAGACCGTATTAATGGTCTAAGCTATACCGAAATTGCTGCGAAAGGTGGCGGTATCCTAAACTCTGCCAAGAAATTGGCTGCTATGAGTGAGGAAGAGCTATTCCAGAAAGCGAAGCAACGCATAGAAGAAATTAGCGGCATGGGAACCGGAGCCGTAGAGATCAAGAGTGGTTATGGCTTGTCTCTAAAAAGTGAGCTTAAGATGCTGCGGGTGATCAAGCGACTACGTCGGGAGTCGAATCTTGCGATTAAGTCTACGTTTCTGGGAGCACATGCCTTACCGGCAGCATACAAAGAAAATCGAGAGGGATATATCCATTTGATTATTGAGGAAATGCTTCCTGAAATTGAAGCAGAAAACCTGGCAGATTATATTGATGTATTCTGTGAAAAAGGCTTCTTTTCACCTGAAGAAACGGCACGGATATTGTCTTCTGGCAGAGATTATGGATTGAAGGCCAAGGTGCATACCAATCAGTTTAATAGCCTTGGTGGCATCCAAACGGCAATTGATCACCAAGCTATTTCGGTTGACCACCTAGAGGTGATGAATGACGAAGAAATTGCCGCACTGCAAAACAGTAATACAATCGCCACTTTATTGCCAACAGCACCTTTCTTTTTGAATGATCCTTATGCGCCGGCACGTGCATTGATTGACGCCAATGTGCCTGTTGCACTTGCGTCAGATTATAACCCGGGGTCTAGCCCTTCCGGGAATATGCCATTGGTAATTGCACTGGCCTGTATTAAAATGAGGATGCTTCCTACGGAAGCTATTAATGCAGCCACGATCAATGGCGCATTTGCTATGGAAGTAGCTCATGAAGTTGGTAGCATTCAAAAAGGCAAAAAAGCAAACCTTATTCTGACTAAGCCTATTCCATCTTTGGCCTACATACCGTATGCATTTGGAAGCAATTTGATTGATCAGGTAATGATCAATGGCAATTGGGTATCCTGAAAATTATAAATAGACTTGTTCAACGCATCATCAAATGGCTACAAGCGGCAAGATTTTATCCTGTACTTCGTTAAAAAGCCTCGCCGATGCTATGGCATCGCCTACGCCTGTCTACCGACAGGTAGATTTTTCGCCTTGTCCAAAATAAAATTTG
>JALEHC010000603.1 GCA_022763215.1 Saprospiraceae bacterium | reverse complement strand
TTTTCTTTTGGTAAAAGTGAATTCATTTGCCGCAAAGGCAAACCATAAATTCCTCAACCATTCTTATCGCTGAATTACCAAACGCTGTGTACGGAAACCTGCTTCCGTCTGAACGTGTACCAGGTAAGTACCTGCTGGCAATGAAGTTACGTCAAATTGTACCGTTTCGCTGCTGATGTTATTCAATTCGCGACTCAATACCTCTTTTCCTTGCAAGTTTCTTACAGTAACATTTACAAGATCTGAAGCTTCCTCCAAATCGATGTTTACATCAACCATCGTGCTTGCTGGGTTAGGAGTAACCTGAATTTTACCTTCCAATAGTTGAACGTTATCGTTGGTATTTACCATTTCAGCCTTGTTCAGGCGTACAATAGCGGTAGTTTCTGGACCAAAACCACCCAAGAACCACTGACCATCTTTTACAACCGTAGAGATATCCCAGTAATAAGCAAGTTCGCTGTATGGGCAGAACATATCCTGTGTGTACTCAACCGTAGCAATGTATTCTGCAGGCTCAAGTTCAACACCCGGCTCCAAGTTCAATGGATTTAATATGTCTACAGTAATTAAATCGAAGTTTTCTTCTGTAGTGAAGGTATGCGTGTTAAAACCAACCAATGTTACATCTTCATCGTCGAAGTTAGCATCGCCATTATCGTCAATTCTGTATAAGAAAATAGACACATCTTGGCCTTGGTGAGCTGGTACATCGCCATTACTTGCTACGGAGAAAGAAATACTTCCAGCAATGTAGCCTTCATTCTGGATGATATAGTAGTTACCCATTTCCCAAGTTGCTCCTGCAAATTCGGCAGGCTGTGTAGCACTTGCTGGTACACCATTGTCTTTTGCAAAAAGGCCATCAGAGATTACAAATTCTGAATCGAAACCATTATCGCCAGGTACGCCATCTGCTTCATCTTGAGCTACCGTGTAAGAAAGCGTATAAACACCTTCTCCACTAGGTACAAATGTTTCTGCAAACTCAGTAGTATCCTGTACACCTGGATCAATATTGTCAAGTACCGTAGCAGAAGTCATGAAAGAATCACCGTTGTCACCAGTAATTTCTACTTCTGTCGTTACGTTAGTCTGTGCATCCAAACCACGGTTTTCGATGATGTTGATAAATTCAACGGTATCGATTTGGTCAAAAGGCATAGAGTAGTTTGCTGCAATAGCAGGCTGAAGAATAACAAGGTCATTCAATGGTGTTGGGTCAGCACCTTCCAGCGTGATGTCATCAATTTTCCATGAATATTCAAAGAAACCTTGCCATCTGAACTGAAGGTATACTTCTGGCTGATTAGCTGCTTCTGGCAATTCAACAGCAGCTACCTGAACAGCAGCAGAAAGGTCATTGCTGATTACATTCGTAAGGATGTCATAGTAGATGAAGTTTTCACCATCTGTACTTACACCAACTTGTGCTACAGAGATACCCGCAGCAGAAAAGAAAGCATACTGGTTTTCGCAACGCAAAAATACGCTGGACTGACCAGAACAGTCGATTGCAGGTGAAGTAATCGTTACATCATGAGATGCTTCACCATTCGCATCAGAGTTGAAAAGGATAAATCCATTTTCAGCAGTAGCTGAGCCAAAATCAGGCTGAGCGCCAAAAGTAGCAATACCTGGGTCATCGCTCCAAGTCCATACTTCAGCACCTTCGTTGTCACCTCCGTTGGTCCAGTTAGCTTCAAATGCAGCTTGATCAGAGAAATCTTCCGTGTAAAAAGCCTGTGCAGATAGTTGCGCACTTACCAAACACAAAGCCAATACAAGTAGCGTAGAAATTTTAAATTTCATAGAATAGATTATAGTTTAATGAATAAATATTTCCTAATGTAGTTAGGGTTTAGGTTGTAATCACCTAATGAGAGTTGTAATAATGGTGAGGAGTAATGCAGCAGAGCAAATGTAAGTAAAAGTATGGCTCAAAACTGCCACCTTTCCAAAGATCGTCGGTCGCATTACAAAATTGAGCGCATTAACTTTTTGCAAATTTACCAGCTTTCAGCAACTCAAACTCTACCTGAAGTTGATGTTTGTCCACTGGTACAACACCTACTTTTTCACAAACCTGACCTCCTGCAAGGTTTGCGAGCAAAGCTGTTTCTTCCGGCGAAATTCCCAGTGCCAGACATAAGGAAGCGATACTGATAACCGTATCCCCAGCTCCACAAACATCTGCAATTAAACGGGGTTGTGTCGGCACCATCCGGGCTTCTCCTTCACTATTTTCAACAAACAAACCTTTTTCTGAAAGGGTAATCATTGTTAGTGAATTACCCAGCTTGGATTTGATTGTGCTGGAAGCATGTCTCAGGGTTTCCAGCTCTGGTTTAACTTCCTGCTCTAATTGTGCTTTGATCTCTTTTAGGTTGGGTTTGAAAAGCGTTACGTGTTTGTAGGCCCAGAAATTTTTGAATTTCGGATCAACTGCCGTTGGAATATCCCTTTTTATGGCATCTAAAATAATGGCACGGATCACGCTATAAGACAATACCCCTTTGTTATAATCCTGAAACAGAATGACATTTATATCCTTGCTTTCCAGCAAATCTCGAATATTACTCAGATAAGCTTCTTCTTCTTTGGCTGACAAGTCGTGGGTGTCTTCCTGATCGACGCGCAACAGATGTTGTGCATTCGCAATAACCCGGGTTTTTACTGTTGTTACTCGTTCTTTGGATTGAATAATACCGCGGGTAGATAATTGATGTTTTGGAAGTAAATTTAGAAAAACCTTGGCATTATCATCTTCTCCGACTACGCTACACAGATATGGTGTTGCTCCCATCGCTTTCAAGTTAAGCGCTACATTGGCAGCCCCCCCCAAACGGTTGTTGCGGTCTTTCAAATGTACAACCGGTACAGGAGCCTCCGGTGAAATACGATCAACATTTCCGGTAAGGTACCGGTCGATCATCACATCACCCACTACTAATACATTCAAATCATTAAATTGCTCAAAAAACTGGCTACTGTCGCTCATCTAAGTATTTTTCTTGCTGCTTTGATTGGAACAATGTCCCCGGACAAAAGTTTCGAGGAACCATAAAGATAAAATATCCTGATAAAATCTCTTTTTTCCGGCTTACGCCAAATGTCGATCTGACAAAAACGTGATAATCTGCTGGCTGGCTCCTTGATTGTTTAGTATGTACTGCCTAGCTGTGTCGGCAGCAGCTTTGTACGCTTGTTCGTCTTGTAGTTGTTCAAAATATAGCTTAAAGTCTTCCGCTTCTTCAATAACAAAGGCTCCGCCATGTTCTGCGAGATGAACAGCCTCCTGAAACTTGGTAAACTTGGTGCCAAAGAATACAGGCAAACCGTACACAATAGCTTCCAATGTATTGTGAATCGCTACTCCAAAACCACCACCAATATAGGCCAATTGGCCATAGCGATACAAAAACGCCAGCATACCGATATTGTCAATCACTAAAACCTGGTAGTCTGCAACAGTTTCTTTTTTTGCTTCTGAATAGCGAATCGCCAAGCTCCCAAGTGGCTGCATGATTTGTTCTACATGCTTTTCAGAAATATCATGTGGGGCAATAATAACTTTCCAATCTTCGGCCTTAGCGGCAGATAATTTAGGGAGTTGCTCTTTTATGAACGGAAGTAATATGGCTTCATCTGGAGGCCAACTACTACCGACTACCAATATTTTTTTCTGTTGATCTGTTTCACAAAATGCATCCAGAATGGGAAGGTCTTTTTCTTCTTGGCTGATCGCCAAAACTCGATCAATACGGGTGTCGCCGGAGGCGACTACCTTCGTAATGCCCAAAGACTCAACTAATTTATAAGAAGATTCGTTTTGTACAAAAATACGATCAAATCGCTTAAGTATACGTCTGAAAAAGCCACCGTAAGGCTTGAAAAACAGCTGGTTTTTTCGGAAAACTGCTGAAATCAGATACGCTGGAATGTCATTTAGCGAAAGCTGCCGAATGAAGTGGTGCCAAAATTCGTACTTGACAAATATAGCAGCCTGCGGCTTCACGATCGCTATAAAATCACGAGCATTTTGTGCTGTATCTAATGGCAAATAGGTGATTAAATCCGCTTTAGGGTAGTTTTTACGAATCTCATAACCAGAGGGCGAAAAAAAAGTGAGTACAATAAAAATATCCGGATGCTTTTCCCGTAAACCTTCAATGATTGGTCGGCCCTGCTCAAATTCGCCCAAGGAAGCGCAGTGCATCCATAGACAAAAACCATCTTCTCGCTCTTTCACAGCAGCCCTTACTGTATGCCTCCAATTGCGCCGACCTTCTACCCATTTCTTCGCTTTATCCGAAAAAAGTGCAGCCAGCCGAATGCTAAGACCATACAATCGGATGCCAAGATTGTAAACAATCAACATATTCTAGTAATAAATTTCGTCCGAGCCGTCACCGAAATAAAACGGAACCACCCAACCCGCACGGATGCCATACAACAAGTCAAAACGAGTTTCCGTATTGACATCCCGAGTGTCGAAGTTAAAGTCACGACGCGATTGGGTAAAACCTTCTGTCAGTTCTAACCCAATGTAAAAATTTACACGACGATTACGGCTTAATAGTTGATAACCAATAAACTGAGTCAATGCAAGGCCATTGGTGAGTCGATCATAACCCTCTTTGTATTCATCAGCCAGGGGAGAGACATCTCTAGACGGATCGTCTTGAATTCGGATTTTGTGTTGCAACAAACCTGCTCCGAGGGTAATCCGAATACCAGAACGTGGATTGGAAGGCGACAAGGAGAAAATTTTACCGACCAGGCCACCGAAGTAAAAGCCTCTTTGTCGAAGCAAGATATTAGCAATGGTACGATCATCAGCGATGATACTTCCTTCTGGTGTTCGCAGACTGGCAATAACATCTTCTTTGACATTGTTGCCAAACAAAAACTGGCCTTCTAGCCCGAAAATGAAGTTTGACCTAGGCGTAATGTATTCGGCATTCAGACCGAGATTAAAATTACTTCCGAAGCGCGTAGACAAATCTTCGCCAGGTACTTGATAGGCATACGAAAGATTGATCAGTAGTCCTTCTCCGATGTTCTGATCACCCAATTGACCGTAAGCCGGTAGACTTAGGAATCCTGCTAACACAAAAACTAAGTAGCGCATAGATCGTACATTTTTGATGCCCCAAAGGTAATGATTGGTAGCACTTTTTGGAATAAGCAGCCTCGGGTTTTGAAAAATTGTCATATCCGATACGCTACATTTTAAAAAGAAATCTTGTTGACCTTCTGTTTTATTCATTTTCCGATTATATTTGTAAGACAAGCAACAAACGTTGAACATAATTTTATTCCTTACTCAGTTTTTCCCTTTTATTCAAACTAGAGAACAAACCTTCTTTTTACCCATCTGGGACATAAATATGAAGAATTACACCAGGTCTTTCTTCACCATTTTCTCATTCAAAAATTATTACAAAAGTGAAACGAGTACTTATTACCGGTGCCGCTGGTTTTTTGGGGTCTCATCTCTGTGATCGCTTTATCAAAGAGGGCTTTCATGTTATTGGCATGGACAACCTCTTAACCGGCAATATTAAAAATATTGAGCACCTTTTCCCTCTCAAGGAATTTGAATATTACCACCACGATGTGACCAAATTCGTTCATGTACCTGGTGAATTAGATTATATTCTTCACTTTGCTTCGCCCGCCAGCCCCATCGACTACCTAAAGATGCCCATCCAAACACTAAAGGTTGGTGCACTTGGTACGCATAATTTGCTGGGTTTGGCGAAAGCCAAAAAAGCCCGGATGCTGGTAGCTTCTACTTCTGAGGTTTATGGTGATCCACTAATTCATCCTCAAAAAGAAGAATATTGGGGAAATGTAAACCCAGTTGGACCACGAGGGGTATACGATGAGGCCAAACGTTTCCTGGAAGCGATCACTATGGCTTACCACACCTTCCATGGGGTAGAAACTCGCATCATCCGTATCTTCAACACCTACGGCCCACGTATGCGTGTCAATGATGGTCGTGCGCTCCCAGCCTTTTTCTCCCAAGCCATTCGCGGCGAAGGGTTGACTGTATTTGGCGATGGCTCCCAGACGCGTTCTTTCTGCTATGTCGATGACCTTGTAGAAGGCATTTACCGTTTGTTAATGAGTGATCATCACCTTCCGGTAAACATCGGAAATCCGGACGAAATTACTATCAAAGAATTTGCAGAAGAGGTACTTGAGTTAGTGGGTAATCCAAAAGCTAAGCTGACTTTCAAAGATTTGCCAAAAGATGATCCTAAAGTACGACAGCCGGACATTACCAAAGCCAAGGAAATATTGGGCTGGGAACCAACAGTTTCACGTGCAGAAGGCCTGAAGCGTACCTATGAATACTTCCTCAAAGAAGTTAAAGTAGACTAGGTGTCTCAATAAGGTTGTTGCGGAAGGACGTTTTTCTAAAAACAAAAAGCAAATTATGGCTTCCAAAAAAATATTGATTACAGGAGGAGCCGGTTTTATCGGCTCTCATCTCGTTATTTTGATGGTCAATAAGTACCCGGATTATCATATCGTCAATCTGGATGCACTTACTTATGCAGGCAATCTGGAAAATCTTAAAGCAGTTGAAGATGCGCCTAATTACACTTTCGTGAAAGGCGACATTACAGATGCGGCTTTTATTGATGAGTTGTTCAGAGAACAACAATTTGACGGTGTCATCCATCTTGCTGCCGAATCACATGTCGATCGTTCGATTACCAATCCAATGAGTTTTATCGAAACCAATATTGTTGGGACGGTAAACTTGCTAAATCATGCCAAAGCTCATTGGGGAGATTTTAAAGACAAGTTGTTCTACCATGTTTCTACGGATGAGGTATATGGCTCGCTGGGAGAAACTGGTTTTTTTGTGGAAACAACTGCTTACGATCCACGCTCTCCGTATTCGGCTTCTAAAGCTAGTTCTGATCATTTGGTTCGGGCATACTACCACACTTATGGCTTGCCAATCGTGATTTCGAATTGTTCAAATAATTACGGACCACATCAGTTTCCTGAAAAATTGATCCCGTTGATGATCAATAATATCAAGCATAACAAACCTCTTCCAATTTACGGCGATGGCAAGTACACGCGTGATTGGTTGTGGGTAGGTGACCATGCTATTGCGATAGACTTGATTTTCCATGAGGGAAAAAATGGAGAAACCTATAACATTGGCGGGAATAATGAATGGAAAAATATAGACCTAGTTCACCAACTTTGTGATGTCATGGATGAATTGTTGGAGCGTGAAAAGGGGAGTGCCAGGGAGTTGATCACTTACGTGAAAGATCGCCCAGGCCACGACCGCCGCTACGCGATTGATGCGACTAAGATTAAAGAAGAACTTGGCTGGGAACCACAAATCCAAGCAGAAGAAGGATTGCGAATGACTGCCAAGTGGTATCTCGAAAATGCAGAATGGCTGGATAATATTACTTCTGGTGCATATCAAGCATATTACGAAAAGCAATATAGTGAACGATAAAACAGAATGAGGGCTGCAATTTGTAGCCCTTTTCTTACTAAACTGACTTTTGGTGAACTTTTCGATACAGATAAATTGTAGTAGTTTACAAGATATTTCTTTATCGAAAAAACATCCTTATGATCAGTATCCCTGTGCGGCCTACACCCGATGAATATGCACCCTATTATGCCAATTACGTCAATAAAGTATTTGGTGAAAATGTGCTGGAATTTCTGAAAACAGAACACCAAACTTTCCATACTTTTCTTCAAGCTATCCCTGAACCCAAATGGGACTACCGCTACGCCGAAGGAAAATGGTCCATCAAAGAGATTATTGCTCACCTAAACGACTCTGAACGCGTCTTTGCTTACCGAGCTTTACGAATTGCCCGAAAAGATCAAACACCCCTGCCCGGTTTTGAACAAGACGATTATGTCGCCGCCCTCAACACCACTGAACTCGAACCCGCTCATTTGATCAACGATTATGTAGCTGTTCGGGCAGCTTCCTTGTCATTATTTGCAAGCTTCAATGATGAAATGTGGCAAAGAAGAGGTATTGCCAGTAATTATCCCTTTTCCACTCGTGCTTTGGCTTATATCATTGCCGGACACGAACAACATCACTTTGCTATTTTGAAGGAACGATATTT
>JALEHC010000006.1 GCA_022763215.1 Saprospiraceae bacterium | reverse complement strand
TTCCTTCTATTTGGGTAACATTCCCACTAAAGTCAATAACTTCATCAAAGAACTTTTCTTCACTAAATGACCTAGCTTGGAAAACCTTATCCGCACTATCTGTTCCACCATTCCTGTTTCAGAAGCTTCTGTTGAGGCTTTCGCCCAAATTGGCTTGTTTAAGCAAGTTGTCAAAAACACTATCATTAACAGGCCTTCCCAATCACGTGTTCGGATGTTCTTTTTGGAAAGTGGGATTTTTCGCTCTTATCGTCTTATTGATGGTGTAGATTATACCCATCATTTTTTCACGGAGCATTGGTTTGCGAGTGACTATCAAAGTTATTTGCTTCAACAACCAGGCTACTTATTCATAGAAGCTTTAAGTGAAGGGAGTTATTTTGAGTTTGAAAAGACTGCATTGGAGGATTATTTTGATCGATATCCAGCATATCAAAAATTAGGTCGCATCATAGCTGAAAAAGCCTATTTAAAGATGGTACAGCGGATGGTTAATTTTCAAACGCTTCCACTCAAAGAGCGTTATGATCACTTAATTGAGCAGCATCCAAAGCTTTTTCAGTTGGTTCCACAAAAACATATTGCCTCATATCTTGGGGTCACCCAACAAAGCTTGAGCAGAATAAAAGCAGAACGAGACTGATTTTTTACCAAATGTGAATGCATAGCTGCGTCAGGTCGTTTTTCTTTGCAATCAGCAAAAAAGAAAATTATGAACAGATTATTAGGTACGATGGTGTTTTTATTGTTGGGCTGTTACCAGCAAATATCCGCGCAGCGATTTGTAGTGACCGATACCAGTTTATTTACAATTCCTGCTGATCAAAGCTATACTTTTGGCTACTTGGAAGTACCAGAAAACCGTTCCAAAGCGGATAGCCGTACCATTCGACTACCTGTTTATATTTTCAAGAGTAGACATCCTAACCCCAAAGCTGATCCGATTATTTATACAGTTGGTGGCCCTGGTGCTTCAACGATGCCATCAGCTCCATACATGAAATATTATAGTTACCTCGATGATCGTGATTTTATTCTTATAGAGCAACGTGGTACTCGCTATGCACAGCCAAACCTCGCTTGCGCGGAATGGGCCGAAGCTCAGCACCGATCGCAAATGCCGGGTGTAGCTCAACAGCAGGCAGATAGCCTGCTGGAAGCAGCGGCGACCGCTTGCCGGCAACGGTTAATCGGACAAGGCATAGACTTAAATGGCTATCGCACTACGGAAATTGCTGCTGATATCGAAGCACTTAGAAAAGCATTAAAACTAGAGCAATACAATTTGTTGACCATTTCTTACAGTACTAAAATTGCTCAGGTGCTGATGAGAGATTTCCCGAAAGGGATACGCAGCGTCGTCATGGATTCGGCCTTGCCACTGGAAGTAAGTTATGATGAAGAAAGCGTGTCGAATTTGCTGAAAAGCATCGACCAATTATTAACCCAATGTGAGCATAAACCAGCTTGTGAAGCAGCATTTCCCGATCTGAAAGCCCGATTTTTCAAGTTTTTAGAGCAAATCACCCGACATCCTTTAATATTAGAAATACCCAGTTCTGATCAAGAGCGTCAGTTAAGCATTCCAGTGACAGGAAAAGACTTAGTGATCATGTTAGGCGATGTCAATCATGCTGAAGTTTTACAAATTCCGTATGCCATTAATCAAGTGTTGGCAGGAGATTACCGTCAGCTCATTCAATATTTGAGTGAAAGATTAAATTCGAAAGGAAATGGGGATGGTATAGGCATGCGTTTATCGGTTTGGTGTGCAGAAGAATATCCGTTTACAGACCAAGCTGTAGTGGCCGAAGAAAGTCAGCAATACGAGGCGACAAAAGGCTTATCGCCCGCAGTTTTTTCTGCTGATATTTGTAAAATATGGGCTGTGCAGGCTGCGCCTGCGATTGATGATCAAGCAGTGTCTTCTGAAATTCCGGTATTGTTTATTAATGGAGGTTTTGACTATAACACCCCAGTTTGGTGGGCACAGCAAATGCGAAAAAACTTCCCAAATAGCTTTCAATTTATTTTTCCTAACTGGTCGCATACCCCAACGACCAACTGGGGCAATTCATGCGCTATGGAAGTAGCCCTAGCATTTTTCAACAATCCAACAAAAAGACCGAATCTGAGCTGTCTGGAAGAACTTTCGAAGAATGATTTCCGGACAAAAGATTAGGAATTGACCTCATCACCTAAGAAAACTAACAATTTACCTACGGTTTTACAGATAGCACTCTGTTATTTGTAAAATTATTGTTGGAAAAATTGAAAAAGACTTCAATTGGAAGTATATTTGTTTAAACATATTTTACTAGTCTACTATCAGCGCATTCCATAAACATTATAAATCAAGTAGGAGCAACATCCTGAATTCGGGCAAAGTGCCCACAATTTTGGCAATTATTTATTTGATAATATTTTGGCAGCCTCCATTTGCGCGTAAGAGTGGGGGCCTTTTTGACAATCGATTTTTTCCCCTACAGGGACTTTGGTACCTGTAGAATACTGTTTTTGGACAACCCTGTTGTCTCATAAAACAAACACATTACTTTGGATCCGGGCCCTTGCAATGGCATCACCTATTGAAAAAAGCCATAACACTAAAAGATGAACTGCTGGCCTTAAAGGATCAGGAAACTGGGCTACCACTTTGTTGGTAGCCTTTTTTCGTGTTTTGCTTTTCTCTTAATTTTGGAATTTAGTCGCCTTAGCCTAAAGCTACTCAATAGGCGATCATTCATTGATACACTGCTTACCAGTAAAATAAGACAGCTTTGGATCGCTATCCGTTTTTATTTCAATAATCTGTCAACCGTTTTTAGGAATAGACTATAATTCCCTTTCCCCCTACTCTTCCTATTCCCGATGCTCTTTACGGGATTTAGCCTGCGGCTTAACCTACAACATGGCAATCCGTTCAGGTCAGATTTACCTTACGAAACGAAGTAAATCCCGCAGTCATCCTGTAAGGTGTACTGCGGGATCCTTTTTTTTTGCCTTAGGCAGATGGAATGCTCTTCCCGTTACGTTCCTCTGCACGGGATTTCGCCTGCGGCTCAACCTACAAAATGTTAATCCATTCACTGTCGGATTTACCTTCCAAAACGAAGTAAAGGAGGAGCCTGTCC
>JALEHC010000602.1 GCA_022763215.1 Saprospiraceae bacterium | reverse complement strand
TTGCGGTCTGGACGGGACTCGAACCCGCGACCCCCTGCGTGACAGGCAGGTATTCTAACCAACTGAACTACCAGACCTTTTTGTTTGTGTGTGCCTTTATTCGTTCAGGCGAGTGCAAATATAAAACACTTTTTTTTATCGTGCAATACCCCAATGAAAAAAACTAAAAAAAAATTCATTTCGGGTAGGTATTGAAGCCCAGATTACTAATTTTGTAGCCACAACCAAAAGACAAAACAATCTGTATAACAAGGGCTACTAAATATTGGGTGGTCGCCTCTTTCGTGCGCCTACTTGCATAACCCCAACCACCAGCGTTTAGTTCCCGCAATCTGTTAGTTGATATTTGGCCGAAAGGCTCCATCTACTAACCAATGTTTAAAGTTTTTCCATCGCCCGGGCTCCATTACCCCGGCTAAAACTGAAACCTATGGTTTTTTTAGATTTTGAACAACCTCTCGAAAAATTATATGAACAACTGGAAAAAATCCAGCAAGTCGGGCAAGAAGGTGTTCTCGATGTAGAACCCATGATCAAAGAACTCGAAACCAAAATCAAAAATGCCCGCAAAGAAATTTATAGCAACCTCTCGGGCTGGCAAAAAGTACAACTTTCTCGCCATCCTGAACGCCCCTATACGCTCTATTACATCCAACAGATGTGCCGGAAATTTGTAGAGCTACATGGTGATCGCTATTATAAAGATGATAAAGCCATCGTCGGTGGCCTAGGTAGCCTCGATGGACAAACCGTCCTCATCATGGGCCACCAAAAAGGAGTCAATACCAAAATGCGCCAATATCGCAACTTTGGTATGGCAAATCCGGAAGGTTATCGCAAAGCTCTACGCCTCATGAAAATGGCCGAACGCTTCAATTACCCGGTTGTATGCTTAATCGATACTCCTGGCGCATTCCCTGGACTGGAAGCGGAAGAACGTGGACAGGCCGAAGCGATCGCTCGTAATTTATTTGAAATGGCACAGCTGAAAGTGCCTATCGTTTGTGTCGTGATTGGTGAAGGAGCTTCTGGTGGTGCAATCGGTATCGGATTGGGTGACCGAGTCTTTATGCTCGAAAATACTTGGTACTCCGTTATTTCACCTGAATCTTGCTCCTCTATCCTTTGGCGTAGCTGGGATTATAAAGAACAGGCGGCAGAAGCCTTGAAATTAACAGCTGACCATATGTTCGATTTTGGTCTGATCGATGGCATTATAAAAGAACCACTGGGTGGTGCACATAGCGCTCCGGAAGAAATGGCCAAGTTGCTGAAACGCCACATCAAAAAAGCAATTGCTGAGCTTAAAGAAATGTCAACGGAAGAAATGATTGAGGCTCGAATCAATAAGTATGCGGCAATGGGCGTTTATGATACGGTCGATTCGGTTGCAGATGCGGATGAAGATCAATAACTTTGCGCCACTTTTAGAACCAAACATGTCGGGCTGGCTTTTATCAATTGGTAAAAGCCAACTCCTCAATCCATAACTATGGGATTTATCGAAGATGTTAAACATCGTTTCTATCATACTGCCGTTCAACGCGAACTCCGCCAAATGCCAGCTCGCATTCGTTCCAAAACGATCAATTTGCAAACCGCTCAGTCTGTAGGTATCCTCTTTGATGCCAATCAAATGGACAACAGAAAGCAAGTCCTTCAATATGCACAGTCTCTGGAAAAACAAAAGAAAAAAACGCACTTGCTGGGCTATCTCGAAACAGTAGCAGAAACAGATTTACCGTCTTTCCCCTACTTTACCAAAAAAGAAATCAACTGGAAGTATTTGCCGAAAGGCGAAGAGGTACAAAAGTTCATAGCTGCTCCCTTCGACTTACTCCTTCACCTGCACCCACAACCAAACCTGACAACTAACTACATCGCAGCCTTAAGTAAAGCACCTCTGCGCGTCGGGCCTTACACTACATTCGAACCTGCCTATGATCTGATGATCGATATTCCCGAAGATACCAACGTGAAAATTCTTATTCAACAAATAGAAAATCTCCTGGCAAAAATCAAAAACAAAAATGAAGCAGCCTAATCTGAGTGGAACCGGGGTAGCAATCGTGACGCCTTTCAAAAATGGCGAAGTAGATTATCCTGCATTGAAAAATATTATCAATCATGTCATCAATGGTGGCGTTGAATTTATCGTATCGCTGGGCACAACTGGCGAAGCGGTCAACCTGAGTGCCGACGAATGCCGTAAAGTGCTTGATTTTACGATCCAAACAGTCGATCAGCGGCGCCCAATCGTTGCTGGCCTCTTTGGTAGCAATTATACCCAGAAATTAATCGATGGTGTCCAAAACTACAACTTCGATGGTATCGATGCGATTATGTCCAGCAGCCCTGCCTATATCAAACCGAGCCAAGAAGGTATCTACCAGCACTATATGCGCCTGGCAGAAGTAGCTCCGCGCCCAGTCGTGATCTATAATGTACCCGGCCGTACCAGCTCTAATGTCGAACCAGAAACGGTCATCAGACTAGCAAATGATGCACCGGAAGTGTTTATGGCGGTCAAAGAAGCTGCAGGTGATATCGTTCAGGCCATGCAACTCATCAAATACCGCCCAGAAGGCTTTTTGGTCCTTTCTGGCGATGATCCGATTACCATGCCAATGGTGGCAGCAGGTGCCGATGGGCTTATCTCGGTTATTGCTAATGCCTATCCTAATGCTTGCTCAGATATGGTGCGTGCCGCACTTGAAGGCGATTTGGCGACAGCCAGACAACTCAATGAGGCTTTACTCGATATCCATCCTTGGCTTTATATCGAAGGTAATCCGGCAGGTATCAAAGCTGCCCTCGAGACCAAAGGCTTATGTAGTAAAGAGGTTCGCATTTCTTTGACTGCTCTTTCTACCGAAAATCACCAGGAACTCAATAAAGCTATGGCAATTGCAGATAAAGCATTGCAATCGATCAAGGTGTAATCAATGCTCCCTTTCGGGAAATCAAATGCCTTTGATACGCTCCCACAATTGACGAAATGCTTCGCCCGCGTCTTGATCGACCGGGCGTTGTTGTTTGATTTGTAGCTTTCCATTTTCGGGTTCCAAGATAAACTGAAATACAAACTGTTCTTGCTTCCCCTTTGCGGGAAATGTGCCATAACGCAAGTCATTAAACTGTAGCTTGCCATCTTCTAATGCCACTACTGAATAATATCCCGCCGAAAACCACTTCAAAATCTTGACAGCTCGCTCGCCTTCATAAGGTGCCAACAATTCGTGGCCTTTTTCTACTCGGTACATCGACGCCACTTTCGCTTCCGAATCCAACAAAGAATAACGACCATGATGGAAAGCATCGCCTGTCTCTGCAACGCCCTGCCATAGAATATTATTAAAAATCGAGGGCGAGGTCATATAGCGCTCGTACACAATCGATTCTTTAGCTAGACTATCCTTAAAAACTTGATTAACTACCGACTTATTTACAAAGGTGAGTACTAAGTATAAACTGCTAATCCCTAAACCTATATAATTGAGCCAGGCTCGACGAGGATGGTCTTTGAGTTTACGAGATGCCCAAATCACAAAAAATAAAAACGGAAAAGTATAAAGTGGATCTACTACCGAAATATTATTCCAAGCCACCCGATAATCACTCAATGGCTGAAATAACTGCGTCCCATAAGCGGTACAGGCGTCTAATAACGGATGGGTAAGCACAGATCCGAAAAACAACCAAAACCAAGCTCTCCAACTCGGATTTTCAATCGGTCTGCGCTTGCGCAAAAGGAATAAGATCGCTGGGAAAAATAAAATAGCGGTGCTTACCACCAAAGCAATCTGCAACAACTCTCCCCACGGAATAGGCATTCGTACCGACCCCACAAAGACCAATGCCAGCATTAGTCCAAAACTAATGGCCCAACGTTTCCAGAAAGCGGAACGAGCACCGTCTTCATAAAAATGATGAATTAACCAACCTAAAATCAATGGTGCCACCACGCCAAAGATCAACGAATGGGTAAATGCCCGATGAAATGCCATGGCACTGATCTCATCTGTTACCAGATTTGCAAAAACATCCAAATCAGGAATAGTGCCGCCAATAGCGCCCCATACCATAGCTTTGTTACCCACTTTTTTGCCGAGTGCCAATTCGCCAACGGCTGCTCCTAGGGTGATCTGCGTTAAAGAATCCATTGCTCTTTTAATTTGCTGTCAAAGATAGCACAAGCAAGCAGAAATGATACTTGATTTCAGGGCTTGCCGGCTAAAGCTGCTGCAATAACCACTTGGCAATTAAAAAATCTTTAAAAAATGGAATTTCCTGATTAGCCGTTTCAAGTTCCCTGAGAATTCGTTGATGTAATTTTTTCTTTTCGGCTTCATCAACAGAATATACTTTCCATTTTAAAAACAACTGAAATAGCACAATCAACACCTGATAATCTTTTTCCATCGGTGGGCTATAGTTGATTTTTTGCTGAATATTAATCAGCTCTCGTTCAAACGAATCAATATCATCCAGCATATAAAAGCAGATCGCATACACAAATCGAAAATTATAATACTCACTCTCCGGACGACGGTTGATATCCTTGTGAATCCGCTCAAATGCAGGCTCTGCTTCTCCGGACAATAAATAGCTCATAACCAACATATATTCAAACCGATACTTCAAACTAGAGCTAAAGATGGCGTTTTCATGTTGCTGAATGGCTTCGATAATTGTGCGGTAATATTCCAGTTTTTGAAGGTTACTCAAATAATTAAAGTACAATTTTAGATCGAAGGGGAGCTTTAATCTTTCTGCTTCCTGCAATCCTTTTTGATAGGCGAGGTTGGCCTCTACATATCGGCCTTCCAAGAAATGTTCAAGCCCAATTGTACCATAAACGGTGCTAATATCTTGCCTGATATCAGTGCTGTATTGGGCTGCTTCTGGGTATAAGTCGATCAATTGTTGCAGCGTATTCATTTTTTGAATGCCGCGATGATGGTAGATCAAAGCTCTTTTTTCAAAGTATTCCACCACCACTTCTTCGGCTGTTGCCGATAATTCAACACTACTGTTCATGGCCGGCATTTTATGTCCAGGTACAAATGCCTGAATATTGCGATTGACGCGACTCCGTTGCCATTCAAGCCTTCTGATTGTTTCGCGACAGGCCTTTTTGCGGTAGTCTATGGCTTTCGCCAAATGCAATTCAATTTCTTCAAAAGTATCAGGTGCTAATTCTCGGGTAGCTTGCAGGTATTCAGCATAAAGCTCGTGTAGTCCAGACAAAGGCTCAAACTGCTTTGCTTGTTGCAGTTTTCGAACCAACTGTTTCCACTCTTTGACAAATAGCTTGTGTGCACCACACTTCCAGTAAAATTTCAGGAGCAATTGCTTTCCATTCGATGTTTGGTCGAAGGCACTTTGGCAAACAAGTTTTTGCTCCAGATAGCTACGAATGGTGTTACTTAAAAGCCGAATTTCGTTACGCAATAAAGCATCTTTCTGCCGGGTATAGCTTTCGCTAAATATTTGCCGAAAGGCAGCTACTTTATCCCGGTCTGTATCTCCTTCTGCCAAATGCCCGTTTTTTTCAAAATACCTTAGTGCTCGAAACAGACGTGTTTTCGCCCCTAATTGCTGTTTGAGAACAGCCAGATCATTTTTGTCTAATAATTTAACAAGCGAACGAATTTTTATCACAAATTTCTACATTTTATTACACAAACAACTAATAATCAGTTATACACATATCATACATCAAAAATAAATTTCATCACAAAATAAGAATTTCATATTGTAATTTTTTACTCATCGTTGCACATTTGCAACACCAAACAACCAAATAGTTATGCTTAAACTTTACAAACACGCACTCGTACTTTTTTTACTTGTCATTAGCATCAGCAGCTTTGCTCAACCAACGCTTACGGTAGCTACTCAAACACCAGAATTTGGAGAAACCTACAAATGTTTTTTCCTTGACCAAGTAGCCGATGGCTTTAATCCGGGTATAGGTGGTCCTGATCAACTTTGGGATTTTACGGAGTATGCCGATTTAACGACAGATACGGTTACTTTTTCTATACTCGATCCACAAGACGCACCCGCTATTGAAGATTATCCGGATGCAGATTTTGTATGGCTATTGGAAAATTTTAATGCCTACAATTACTACAAAATCGATGAAGACACCATGGGGCAAATCGGCTCTGTACTTACAGAAAGTGGGCAGGTAATTCTTCAGGAAATTTTTGAAGATCAGGAAGAAGGACTTCAGTTTCCAATGACCTTTGGGACTACCTATGAATATTTTTCTGCTTCCAATCTCTTTATTGCAGGAATTCCATTTGGCTATAATGAAACCACTGCTACCGTAGAAGTCGATGGCTATGGCTCAGTGGCTACGCCATTTGGCACTTTTACAGATGTGATTAGGGTAGTCGTGACTGCTAGCAACAGTGGTACACCAGGTGAAATTGAAACACAAATTAGCTGGATTCAGCCTGGGGTTTTTGTTCCGCTTTGTGTATTCACTACTTACAACACTGCTTCGCCAGCTTCGCTCTACTTCGCAGCTAAGATAGGTGGATCGACCACGGCAACTACCAACTTAACGAATGTAGATTTTGGCGTAAGCCTACAAGAAAATCCAGCAAGGGAAGTATTGCAACTAAATGGGCTCGAAAATATACCGCAAAATGCACATTTATACCTGGTAGGTAGAGATGGTAAAATAAGAAAAACGGAGAAAGACTCAAGAATTGAGATTCCCGATACATTTAAGGGACTGAGTTACCTTCTCATAAAAACACCTGACGGGCAGCAAACACTGCCTTTCATTGCTCTCTAATTTTTAGAAGCGCAGCAATTGCTGCGCTTTTTTTATTAAAATTTGCTACAAGAAACGCTCATTCAAATATAATTTCATTAACAACTGAACTTCTTGGGTTTGAATTTTCGAATTCCACCTTTTATCACTTTTTTGTAATGAATTTTCATTTATGAATATATTCATATAAAAAAGTTGAGTTATGAAAAATGTACTATTTACCATTCTATTATTTTCAATTTCGCTAATTGGGTATTCACAACCTACACTTACCATAGATAGTCAATCCCCAGTTATAGGAACCTCTTTTGAAGCAGCTGTAGTAAGCGAAAACTTTGACAGCTTAATCGTTGATATAGGTACCTCTGGTCCAGATCAATTTTGGGACTTTAGCCAGTATACTGATTTTAACACCGGCCAGTTCACTTTCATAGAGGCAACCGAAGCCCCCTGTCTTGATAGCTTTCCAGATGCAAACTTCGCACTAGCAATCAGCCAAAATGCTGCAGATACATTATTTGTCTATTATGGTATTCAGGAGGATACAATTGCACGCTTAGGTACCGTTTCTGGATGCGGAACGGACTCTGAGCTGATCAACTACTTCTCTCAGCCCGAGAAATATTATCAACTCCCTGCCACTTTTGGAAGCAGCTATAATTTTTCTTCTACAAATCAAACTATCTTCAACGG
>JALEHC010000601.1 GCA_022763215.1 Saprospiraceae bacterium | reverse complement strand
TCTATTGTAGAAAGTTTGAATGCTAAATGGCGGATTCCAATAACGATGAAAAAGCTGCCAACTATCCTTCAAACTTTTTAAAAATCACAGATGCGTTGTGTCCACCAAACCCAAATGTATTGCTCAGCATGATATTCACTTCTCTTTCCTGCGCCTCGTTAAACGTCAGGTTGAGCTTTGGATCCAGCTCCGGATCATCCGTAAAGTGGTTGATCGTCGGTGGTACAAATTTATTATTTATTGACAATATTCCGGCAATAGCTTCAATAGCTCCTGCTGCTCCGAGCAAATGGCCTGTCATTGACTTAGTAGAACTGATGTTCAGCTTGTAAGCATGCTCGCCAAATACTTGTTGAATAGCCACTACTTCTGCTTTATCACCTAATGGTGTTGAAGTACCGTGAACATTGATATAATCAATATCTTCAGCAGTTAAGCCTGCATCCTCGATTGCCATTTTCATTACATTCCTAGCACCTAGGCCTTCCGGGTGTGGTGCCGTCATGTGGTGTGCATCCGCAGTTGCTCCTGCACCGACAATTTCGGCATAGATATGCGCGCCACGAGCTTTGGCATGTTCGAGTTCTTCCAAAATGATTGCTCCTGCTCCTTCGCCAAGCACAAAGCCGTCCCGATCAAGATCAAATGGACGAGAGGCCGTCTGGTAGTCATCATTTCGGGTAGAAAGTGCTTTCATTGCATTAAAACCACCGATACCAGCTTTGGTAACGGCTGCTTCAGAACCACCGGAAATAATGATATCGTTTCTACCGTAGCGAATATAATCAAAAGCATTCATTAAGGCATGAGAAGAAGACGCACAGGCAGAGACCGGTGCGTAGTTAATGCCTCGGAAGTTGTATTTCATGGAAATGAGACCAGCCGCAAGGTCTGGAATCATTTTAGGAATCATAAACGGATTGTAACGAGGAGTGCCGTTACCTGCCGTAAAGTCTTCAATTTCTTTTTCCAACGACCGCAATCCACCAATACCAGAAGCCCAGATAACACCTGAGCGATCAAGATTAATTTTTTCCAGGTCAAAACCTGCATTATTCATGGCTTCATGTGTTGCAACCATTGCATAAATGGAGTAATTATCCATTCGGCGTGCCTCTCTGCGATCAATAGCCTCTTCATAATTCAAGTTTTTGACTTCGCAAGCAAACTTGGTTTTGAATTCTTCGGCATCGAAATGCGTGATCGGATTTGCCCCACTTACACCCTTTTGTAAGCCTTCATGGTATTCCTGAAGGTTATTTCCGATCGGGGTAAGTGCACCAAGACCAGTAACAACAACCCTTCTCATTGGTATTTAATTTTTGGATGAGGTGCGAACGAACAAGAAAACGAGGTGTTCATCGCGAAAAGAAATTCAGAAATGAGGAAAAGTACAAAACTATAGAGGCATAAACCGGAAAACCGGCCTATGCTTCTGAGCGTTCATTCAAGATCGTATTACGATCATTTTTCAGTTTTTTGATTTTCTTCCAGGTACTTTACGGCCTGGCCAACAGTCTGAATATTTTCTGCTTGGTCATCAGGAATTGAAATATCAAACTCTTTTTCAAATTCCATGATCAACTCTACAGTATCCAGGGAGTCAGCTCCCAAATCGTTCGTAAAGCTAGCATTATCTGCTATTTCTGATTCATCAACACCTAGTTTGTCGATGATAATTTTTGTTACTCTTTCTGCAATGTTAGACATAGATTATTCGCTTTAAGGTTTACGAATGTTCCTGCAAAGAAAACTAGAACTGCCTTGATAACCAAAGTTTTTAAGTTTTTTTTGTGTTCTAGGCCTTGGGTGTAAGCTGCTATTCGTCCAAATCATGCTTAATTCTTTATGCAATCATGCAGAATAATTTACATTATATTTACACCTGTTTAAAACTTTGTTCTTTTTGACTCTGCTTTGTCGATATTTAAGCCTTGCTGATTAAGTTAGCATTAAATAATGCATTTCGTGCCAGCCTATGACGCTATTTTCCTGGCTTTTCTATCAAAATTTGGTACTTTTATCCTAATATTGTAAAAAATACACTTAGTAATATGGATATAGCCAATTTTGCAGAAAAAGTAAATCAACAATCAATGAAAATCGTAGATCACCAGAATACAAAAATCGTAGCGACTGTCGGTCCCGCTTCCAGCTCATACGATAATCTACTGGCACTTATCCAGGCAGGCGTGGATGTGTTTCGCCTGAATTTCTCTCATGGCTCTCATGAAGATCACCAAGAAGTGATTGACCGAATCACTTACATCAATGGCAAGTACGGAACACATATCGGTATTCTGGCAGATTTGCAAGGCCCAAAACTTCGCGTAGGCCAAATCGAAAACAATGCGCTCGAATTGAAAGAAGGCGATGTCATTACTTTCGTCAACGAAGAATGCATTGGAACCATGGAAAAAATCTACATGAGTTACAAAGAATTCGCAGCTGATGTAGAAGTCGGTGAACGGGTATTGGTCGATGACGGTAAATTGGTCTTCGAAGTTATTGAAACCAACAAAAAAGATACAGCTAAACTGAAAGTTCTTTTTGGTGGTACTCTTTCTTCCAGAAAAGGAGTAAACTTACCCAATACAAAAATTTCTTTGCCTTCTCTTACCGAAAAAGACAGACGCGATCTGGATTTTATCCTGACACAACCTGTTAACTGGATTGCCTTGTCTTTCGTGCGTTCGCCTAAAGACATGAAAGAATTGCAGGATCTTCTGGATGCGGTTAAACACCCGGCAAAGATTATGGCCAAAATTGAAAAGCCGGAAGCTGTCGAAAAAATTGATAAAATTATCAAAGCTTCTAATGGTATTATGGTTGCTCGTGGTGACCTGGGGATTGAAGTACCAATGGAGCGCCTTCCTTCTATTCAGAAAATGATCGTACAAAAGTGTATTCAACGTGCACGCCCCGTCATTGTCGCTACCCAAATGATGGATAGTATGATCACTAATCCAAGCCCAACGCGTGCCGAAATTACGGATGTCGCTAATGCCGTACTAGATGGTGCAGATGCCGTAATGCTGAGTGGCGAAACTTCTGTTGGTAAACACCCGGTAAAGGTGGTGGAAGCCATGAATAAAATTATTGAAGAAACAGAAAAGCACTTTTCTTTTAATGGCAAACGACCAAAGCCATCAGAAAAGTCAAGAACTTACCACTCCGATGCTATTTGTTTTAATGCCGGTAAAATTTCTGAAGAAATAAAAGCGAAAGCTATTCTCGGTATGACTAGCTCGGGGTATACAGCCTTCAAGGTATCAAGCTATCGCCCAAAGTGTAACATCTTTATTTTCTCTGATCAGATGAGCATGCTGGCTACGCTAAACCTAGTTTGGGGCGTTCGTTGCTATTATTATGATCGCTTTACTTCTACCGACGAAACCATTACAGATGTAGTGGATATTCTCAAAGCAGCTGGCAAAGTGGAAGAAGGAGAGGTGATTATTAATACAGGTAGTATGCCGCTACATAGAAGGCATCGTACCAATATGCTGAAAATTACAATCGTAGAATAAATTATTCTTCTAGCATTTAAGAAATACGAAACGGGCATTCTCAACAAGAGGGTGTCCGTTTTTTAGTAACGGGCAAATAATAAGGTTTCGATCTGCTTCGCAGTAATTTTAGCGTAGATTGAGGCGTGATAAAGAAGCATAGCCTTAGCTACGCGACTG
>JALEHC010000600.1 GCA_022763215.1 Saprospiraceae bacterium | reverse complement strand
ATTACATTACCGTTGCTGTCTTCCACTCGGGAATCTGTAAAGCCAATACCAATCGTATTAGTGGGTGAAATAGACAAACTGCCTACGCCACCGCTTAGGTCAAAATTGCTACCTGTGAGCCATGAGCCTTTCTGGGTTTGGGCTTGCGCCAAATACGGAATTGCGAATACAAGAAGCAGAATTAGTTGTTTCATAACGATATACTTTGGTTTAAAAATGAATATTTCCTTCCATGAAAGTGACCGCATTACCAGATATTTTGACCCTTGCCTGCATCAACTTTAAATGCAAATGACCGACTCGTTGTGAAAGTTGTAAGGCTTCCAGCTCAGTTTGACTCAAACGATTAGACCAGTATGGCCCAAGCAGCGTATGTGCAGAGCCTGTTACCGGGTCTTCAATGATGTTGAGCTTTGGATAAAAACAACGCGATACAAAATCGACTTCCTCGCCTGGAGCGGTGATAATAACGCCACGTTTGTCGAGCTGTCGCAATAAACGACTGTCCGGGTCTATTTTCTCCAATTCTTTTTGATTTGGCAAAACAACGAGGTAATCATCGGTGCCGGCATAGTATTCCCGAGTACGATCTTCTGATACCAAAGCATCTTTCAAAACTTGTGGTGCTCGTACCGTTTGGGGAAAATCACAAGGGAAATTCATGGTGTATAAGTCTCCTTGCCGTTCAACGATAAGCGGACCGCTTAAAGTGGTAAATTTAATAGCGGGTGCTTTGTAGCCCAAATGATGATACAATACATGGGCACTAGCCAAGGTTGCATGTCCACACAATCGTACTTCTTGAACGGGCGTAAACCATCGGAGCTGATATTCATTTTCTTTTTTAACAAAAAAAGCCGTTTCTGATAAATTATTCTCCAAGGCTATTTTTTGCATAATAGCATCTTCCAACCATTCTTCAAGAGGAATCACCGCAGCGGGGTTGCCACCAAAAAGCTTGGAAGTAAAGGCATCTACCTGAAATATTTTTAATTGCATCGGTATTAAATGATAAGGTTATGACTACCAATAAAAGTTGGCTCAAAGCAGTAAGATAGAACTTTTACCGGAAACGAAAGTACCCTAACAAATCCACGGTCTGTTTCTTCGGCTAGTCCACTAACTTTTTCTAAATTTGATACTTTTCAGACATAGAGATGCGTTATCTTGCAAAGCAAATTCCCCTTCGACATAACGGTTAGAACCTCAAAACACTATAAGTAAAACAACAAAGCATGAACACGCTTCAAAAGCTTCTACAATGGAAGCTTGTTATCTTTGCATTATTCATCAGCCATTTTGCTTTCGCTCAGTTCACTGTCGATATTCAGGGGGATTCTATCCTTTGCCCGGGCGATACACTCGTGCTGATTGCGCAGCCGTCAGAAGCTGCCGAGATACTTTGGCACAATGGGGCTACCACCGATACAATTGTACTAACAAGTCCGGAAGAAGTATCTGTTATGGCAATAAATGCCAATCAGGATACAGCCGTTTTTCTTGAAACCATCTTACAGCAACAGCCTCCCTCCGTTGATATTTTTGTCTCCGGTGAATTGCAATGCCCGAATGATCAGGTGAGCCTGACAGTGCCGGCAAGTGTAGATATTGATTACGAATGGTCAACTTTTCAAACGGGCAACGTTATCAATGTCGGAAATCCTGGTGAGTATTGGGTGCACGCCAGTAATTTTTGCGGAAACGCAAGTGATACGGTGCTTGTACCTTCTGAAAATCGCCCTTATCCGGAAGCAATTATTTCAACGGATAAAACAGATATCTGTGAAGGGGACAGTACGGTGTTACGTCTGAGCGTCAATTCGGAAGGTTTTTGGTTTTGGTCAGAAGGTTTTGCGTTTGTAGATAGCATTGTTGTCGATACACCTGGTAGCTATTGGGTGGAATTTATCAACGATTGTGGTGCGGTGACCGAGTTTATTGAAATTACGCGTCCACCTGACATCACGGCTCAAATCAATGGCCCGACTCAGATGTGTGAGGGCGAAACGGTTACCCTAAATGCGATTTCCAACACTGCGCTAACGTATCAATGGTCAGATGCCTCAACAGAACCTTCCTTTGTAACCGGCTCTACGGGGACTTATACCGTAACTGTAACGGATAAGTGTGAAGAGCGGGCTACTGCCTCTGTTTTTGTGCAGGAAATTCCACCACCAACTATTTTGCTGACAGCAGACGAACCCTTGCTTTGCGAACAAGATTTTGTACAGGTACGAGCGGATACTTTCTGGGCCGACGGCCTGGTTTGGGATACCGGCGAAACAACTGATATCATCTTGACTTCCGAAGCCAGAGACTATTCTGTAATGGCTTTTAACCAATGTTTTGAGACGACTGCCAGCACTTTCGTGCAAACCATGCGGGTACCGGTTTTTGTACCTAATGTGTTTTCACCAAATAATGACGGTGAAAATGATTTCTTTCAGCCATTTTTGCGTTGTCAGCAAGTACAAGATTTTCATCTACAAGTATTTTCACGTTGGGGAGCATTGGTGTTTGAAACCGCGGATTTCACAGATTGGTGGGATGGCACAACTGATGGT
>JALEHC010000599.1 GCA_022763215.1 Saprospiraceae bacterium | reverse complement strand
TACCTGCAAACGGCCTAAAAATGCTTTTGACTGCCGGCCTGGAATTAAAAGGCATCAATCAATTGCTCATCGAAAAGCACATCAAAGGTAGTGCACAACAATTTACCGATGAATACGGCATTGCATTTGAAGAATTGATTGAAGCCAGCAATGGAGATATCGCCTTTGCCATTTATGAAAATATGGATACGACCGATATCGCTCCTGATTATCAAGGGCTATTTGCTACAACTATCGAGAATCAAGAACAACTTCAAGTACTACTACAGCAAGCCGAAGAAAAAACTCGGATTGGTAAATTGGATGATCAAACCTACGAATTGCTGAGTCTGGAAGCAGGTAGTAAAAGCGACAGTAGCAGTCTGTACATCAAAACCGATCTGGAAGGCTACATTTATTTGAAAGACGATCAGCTATATATTGTCAGCCACGAAAGTTTATTGAATGAATTAAAAGCAGGCAATTTTGAAACGGAAAACGCCATCACCAATCGTTTGGCCAAAGTGAGCATGGAAAATATTTTTGCGATGGTCACCAATTGGGAAATCGATGATAGCGTAAATAGTCGAAATCCGATGGAAATGATAAGAGAAGATTTGATGATCGAGTCAAATCGTCAACGTAGCCAATTTACGATTCGAACAAAAAATGCCGATGAAAATAGTCTAAAGTCCTTATTGAAGATGATCAATGAAGATTATGAAAAGGATCAAGCAGAAAAAGAGCAAAAAATATAAATGAAAATAGCCCGGCTGAGAGGTCGGGTTATTTTTTTGAAAATTTTTGACGTTTTTAAATCACTGATTTGCAGACAAATATTGAGCTATTTTGTGCTTTCCCAGCAAAAAAGTTACAAAAAATGCAAGATTTATTTGCAAATAAGCCAAGACTTCCCTTATATTTGCATCGCTCTTGAAAACAACAACACAGGAGTTTTACAAAATGCGGATGTAGCTCAGTTGGTAGAGCACGACCTTGCCAAGGTCGGGGTCGCGGGTTCGAGTCTCGTCATCCGCTCAAATCAGGGTTCTGGAGAAGTCCAGAATCCTTTTTTTTTCTAGGTTTCAAGTAATTTTTAATTATCTTTACGGAACCAAGTATTTGCTTAAACAGTTAAGCAAATAACCAGCCTGCCCGGGTGGTGGAACTGGTAGACACGCAGGACTTAAACAATTTGAGTGCCCTGAAAGAAATTTCGGGAGTAGAACCTCTCAAATTCGGGGAAACCTTCACCGCTTTCGCGGAATGGCAATCCCGAGCCAAGTTCGCCTTCTTAGGCGAAAAGGTGTAGAGACTAGACGGGAGGCATCTAAGTTAGCACATAGCTAATAAGATGAAGGTATAGTCCAGACCACAAATTCTAATCAAATGGATTAGAAGCAGCTAAAGCTGTAGTTGGTAAGAAAATCCTGTTCCCATTGCGGGAGTGCGGGTTCGATTCCCGCTCCGGGTACTTCCACATTTTAAAGACATGTTCCTTGTGCGGGCCTGTCTAACTGGCGTTAGCCAGGTAGATTAGATTCCCGCTCCGGGTACACCCTAAAGCCGTCTCTTTTGAGATGGCTTTTTTTATAATTCGTCTGATAGCTCTTTTACTTCAAATCAGATCAACATGAAGTCAAAGTGGCTAATCAAAAACAGAATTAGTGATCAAGATTTTATAGAAGCTTGTCGAAATGCAGCTTCAATGGCTCAAGCTGCTTCTCAATTATCCCTTCATTTTAATTCTTTTAAAAAAAGAGCCCTTGAGTTAGGTTGTTATTATCCCAACCAAGCAGGTAGAGGTATTCATAAAAATCTACCTAAAATTCCAATCGAAGAGATCATTTTTGAGAACAAACACCCGCACTATCAATCCTTCAAGCTAAAAAATCGCCTTTTAAATGAAGGTGTTAAGATTAATAAGTGCGAGAATTGTAAGCTCACGAAATGGAATGGGGAATCTATAAATATGGAACTTCATCATATAGATGGTAATCGACATAATCATCATCTCAGTAATTTAATGATGCTTTGCCCAAATTGTCATTCTCAAACTGATAATTTCAGAGCTAAGAATAAACGCAATAAGAAAAAGTGAAAGACTCAGCCCTTTGGGCTAAGTCCTGCATGTTTTATTTTTTCACAAAAGTAGCATGCTGCCCATCTAAAGTCCGTAGGAAATACATGCCTTTTGGCAATTGAGTTATCTTGATTGGTTGCTCTGAACGGGCATTTGCGCGTTGTACAATTTGTCCGTTTGCATTGAAAATAACCACTGGTTGCGGTTGTTTTAAATGCTGAATCGTCAGATAGTCCGTTGCTGGATTGGGAAATACGCTGATGCGTAAATCACGATCTGCATCCAGCTCGGATACATTGACTACATCATTGGTGGAACGCTCGTATGAAAAGGCTCCCTGACCAGCACCGCCTACACCCCATGATAAAAACTTGATATCGATATAAATATCATCATCAATTAGGTGAAGTACCATATCGCGGTCTACTAAAGTAGTTGGATTGGCCTCGGCATAAGGATCATTAACTGTAGTGGCTACTATCCAAGTGCTAAAAGTCAAATTTTCGACGCCATCCGCAGTTGTTCCAAATGCCCATTCTGTGCCTATGGGAGAAGGACCGTAATTATCATCGCCATTGCCTATATATTCCTCATTGACAGCAATATTGAAAATCCCTTTGTTGTTGGCTCTAGTAATCCAAATGGTGTCTGTTAGACGATCTTGGTTTTCTTCCAACATCCAATCGGCTCCGCCTGCTTTGGAAAAAGTCATGGTAGGCCCAGTCCAAATTGTTTGCGCAAGCAGTTGCGCAGCAAAGAAGCTACAGCATAAAAGAGTAAACGTAGTTGTAAATATTTTTTTCATAATCACATTTTAATGGATACAATAATATTTTCTCCTTTATAAGGGTTCAAGCCTTAATAGGTTCATTCTCAATTTACTCCTGAGGTCGGCATTCTGGCTTTCGCCAAAAATTAGTGAAATCGCTTTTCCATTTATTTTTAACTTGCCTCATCAAAATAAGCCTGAAATTCATGGACCTATTTCACTACTACCAGCCCTTTTTTTCTCAACGACTTTATTATCGTAAACTAACGATAGAGGACAGCATAAGTTGGACAGCATTCTACCACCACAATCCGAATCTCAAATACTTGAACATTGATCTAAATCGCCCTGTCGAAGTAATGGCAACAGCTTGGATACAAGCCCAAATAGATCGCTATGAGCAAAATGAATTTGGTCAATTGGGGATGTTTCTTCAATCTACAGATGAGTTGATTGGCACGATCGGCTTCAAAATTTCTGATTTTTGCTTACCCGGGGAAATTGAAAAACTGACGTCCATCAAACCACCTTTTTGGCGGCAAGGTTTTGGCACTGAAGCGAGTCAGGCTGTCATCAATACTATTTTTGAACACCATTTAGCGAAAGCGATAATTGGTATCAGACATATCGACAATCAAGGTACCGCCAATCTTTGGGCACGTCTGGGTTTTCAAGAATTGGAAACCATTCATCAAATTGGTAGATTGGTCGTAAAAGCGAGATTGACTGCCCAAAAATGGGAAACGCACCGCAGAGAGTGAGCCTACTCCTTCACCGCCCCAATCACTCGTTCCCGCTTTATCCAAATACTACGAATGTACGCTGCTCTGCTTCGCTTGAATTCTACTTCATGCCCAGATTGAGATACGAAGCTAAAAACATCTTTTGCCTTTTCCTTTAGCTTTTCGCTTTGGCCATTCATAATCAAAACCAGCTCCTCTCCTACTAATTCCACTTTTATGGGTTTCCCAAAACCTCTTGGAATGTTATAAATACCCGTATACTCTCGTAAACGTGTTGTTGTAT
>JALEHC010000598.1 GCA_022763215.1 Saprospiraceae bacterium | reverse complement strand
TCTGGTTCACCTCTCATGGTCACTGTATTACCTTTGGAGCCACCTGTTATTCTGAATTCAGAGTTAGTTTCTCCTTCTGCAAATTCGATCGGTTCCATACCATCGAACTGGCTACCTGTTGGTGCATCCGTAAGTGTCCAAATTGTGCCCTCATTGGCACCAGATGGTGCTTCAATACGCACTCTTTTTTGGCCATTACCTACACCAGAGTTACTACAGAATTCAGCGCTCATCTGTATTGCTACCGGATCAGCCGGAAGTGGGGCACCGAAATTGACGGTTTCCATAGTTGAAGCGGTACAGCTGGCATCGCCCATATCTTTTACCACTATGTCGTAATTATCTGGCGGAAGCCCACTGAAGGTATTATTAGCTTGGAATGTACTTCCTCCATCGATAGAATACTGAATACTGGTACAACTAGTGCAAGTAGCGGTGATGGTGATGGTACCATCTACATCGCCTGCACAAGTTTCATCGGTGGCAGCTACGCCTGAAATAGCGATATCACAAGTTGGTACATCCAAAGTGAAAATACCACTACAGAATTTTTGGAAATTGAGCTGCGCCAAATCTTTAGAACGCATGCCATCGTCATACCAATCGGTATCTCCATTGTCTGCAAGCATTTGTACCTGTACACCATCTGCTAATGGATTAGGTACTTCTACCAAAGACTCAAAACTGATGCCTGTATTTAGGGCCGGAGTTGCGATGATTTCTTCTGGAGAGCTGGCTGCATTTCCATCCCAATAAAACAACTGGAAATTGTTAGGTGCTGCACCCGCACTACCCGCAGGGCCGGCTACGATAATGTATTCATCACTAGCATTGCGGGCAATACTTCGAATTCCTCTACCACCCAGATCGAGGAAGATAGGTGCGCCAAAGGTAGCTGCGCCAGCGCCGGCATTTCCCGGAAGGGAAGTAAAGTTAGTCACTGGAACAATGATGGCATCACCCGGTACCGGAGCACGGAAGCCAAGAAATGCAGTAGTTGTACTACCTGGTGCTAAAGCCAAGCCTTCAATATTGAAACCATTAGTGGTTTCAGGTACCACACCATCCATGGTGGCAGCAGTAAAGTTGAGGAAGTTGGCACCAAGACCATGGCCATTACCAGCATCCCAAGCAACGAGATCGTCTTTCAGGAACTTATAGAAATCGCCAAAGCTGAGGGTTGCATTGGCCCCGCTACCTGATATGGTAGTCGAAAACAAACGCGAGCGGTTAGGGCGCAATTCACCATCGCTATTATTGGAGTGTGATCCTAACCAATAGATTGTATTACCGACTTTAATAGAAGCCTCCAAATCGACTTCGCGGGTGCCGTCTTTATCAAGGTTACCCGCAAAATTGAAAGAATTTAGCGGTAAGCCTGGCTGGTCGCGGTCGTAAAGACGAATGATCTCGTCTTCGTCGTCTGCTACAAACATATAATCGGCATCGATGGCAACTGCTGTGGAAGCATCACTTTTGCCGGTATGGCAGATGGAAGTAGGAGGTAATGCCGCTGAGGCAGCATATTCGATGACATAATCATCGCTATTACCATCCAAATCAGATAAAGTAACGGTAATGGTTGTATAACCAACACCCGAAGGTGTGATTTTGAGATTGCGGGCATCATTGATGCCTGTAATCGACAAATTGCTATTCGCAACAACAGCGGTATTGGAGCTGGTTGCTGAAAATGAAAGGTCTGCTATTGGAGTATCACTATCTTCCAATAGGAAGTCAATACCAAAAGTAGCTGCTGGGTCTGCTGCATCACCAATAACACCACTTACGAAACCCGGGCCATCAGCACTCAGGCTAAGAAAAGGCGTAGTGGTAGCCGCTACAGTTAGGTCAGGTGTACCAGTTGGAGCGGCAATTTTTGTGCCGTATAATTCAATATTGTCGAGGTCGAGCTTGTCGTTTCCGTTTCGATCGAAGTCATTGATACGGATCAATACGCTGGTTGCGTTTTCTAAAAGGTTTTCAGAAGTGAGGTTAAGGGTTTTTGAATACCAGGTATTGAGATCGGCATCCGCGATAATGGATTCATTGTTGAATGGTTTGATAAAGGCAGCGCCATTTACGGAATATTCAAGGTCAAAAGAGTTGGCACTTTCGCTTTTGTAATCAAAGCGAAGGTAGATGTCTTCCCAGCCGGTTGTATTGATGGTGATTTCAAGGGTAGCATCCGCGCCGCTTCCTTTGATGTCATCCCACTCAATAGCATCATTAGCAGGGTGCATTACGCCTTCTTGGTCGGTGTAGGCAATGCCACTAGTACCATTGTCATCAATGTCTTGATTAAACTGCTGTAGAAATGGAGTGCCATCTACATCATCTGTAGTTGGAAAAATCTGAGTACCATCGGAAATGCCCGACAGTGCGGGAAACGTCCAGATCGCTAATTGTTCTTGTGCCTGTATGGCTGATTGGGTAAAGCAAAAAAAGAAAAGCAGAATGCTTGTTCTAGTTAGTTTTAAAAGCATAATTGGTTTATTAGTGTTATGAAATGGCGATATCAATCCTGGTGCAAAAAACTTGCACAGGAGCAGTTAAACTGCTGGTGTTGATTGGATTGTGATTATTACTAAAGGGAGTGTAAAAAGAGATAATTATTTATCACTTAAATAGCAGCCTAAAAATAGTGATTTTAGGCGAAAGCCAAAGCGAAAAGAAGAAAATAAAAAAGCACCGCCTCTTTACAGAAACGGTGCATCACTTATACCTACTTTAGCGCAATTTTGCTCTTTATATCAGATTAGATATTGTCGTGTTAGAAATCCATGTCGCCACCACCTTCACCTCGCTGGCCTCCTCTTCTTCCTTTGGACTTATTTTTACCCAAACGGTAATTGAAGCTCATGAGAAACTGTCGTGCCCGCCACTGAAATTCGCTATTGAGAAATAGCTCATCGGTGTCGGTAATACTTCTCCACTTGCGACTATTGAGTAAGTCGCGTACGCTAAGCGTCAGTGTTCCTTTTCCTTTCAGGATTTGCATGGATGCTCCCAGATTAATGCTGTACATCGCTTTTACTTTACCCTGAGGGACAATACGTGGTGCTCGATAATTAGCTGTAATCTGGAAATCTGTTTTTTTCGTTATCTGGAATTGTGTATTCCAGCGGGTACTCCAAGTATAGGTATCAGCACTGATGCGCTCGTCTTTGAACGTACCGGCACGGATCGCCCGATAGAAGTTGAAGTTACCATTGATATCCCACCACTTGGTAATTTCATAATTACCGCTAAATTCTATGCCATAAGCATTTTCATAGGCCAGATTGACTGGGAAGCGAGCCGTTGTGATGCCGTCTTCTAACAAATCGGTCACACGGGTAATCACGCCAGTACGATAGCGGTAATAAATGCTTGATAATACAGAGCCTTTTTCAAAGTACTTGAGATAACCCAATTCCACGGAATTGGTATATTCCGGGTTCAAATCCGGATTACCACTGTAGTTGCTGCGGTTGTCTGTGTAAGAGAAAAACGGCAACAGATTGCGGAAACGAGGCCGGCTCAGACGGCGGCTATAGCTTAGCTGTAGCTGATCTTTGCTCGTAAATTCATAAGAAAAATGGGCAGATGGGAACCAGTCGGTATATTGCCTTGGATTTTTATCACCCGACTGAATGAGTGCAGTCTCAATATCGGAGTGTTCCATTCGCAAACCAAACTGGTAAGAGAAGCGATTTACTTCATTCCCATAAATCAGGTACGCGGCATAGATATTTTCGGTATAGCGAAGCTGATCGTCCAGCTCACTAAATACCAGCCACTCCCCATCATCCTGCAGTTCCTCCACCTTGTAGTCATTCTCAATTGTTCTTAGTGTGATGCGTGTTCCAGCTTCTAATTTGCCAGTTTCCCCGACAGGGACGACATAATCAGACTGGAAAAAAATGTTTGTTTCGTTCTCAGTATTGTCCGAACGTTGCAGGATAGGATTTTCAAGATTGTCACCCGTTTGGGTGTAATCTGCCAATTCTATTTCTTGATTAGTGATA
>JALEHC010000597.1 GCA_022763215.1 Saprospiraceae bacterium | reverse complement strand
TAGTTCAATGCCAATTCAACACCCTGTGTATTCAACTTACCTGCATTTTCAAATCTGGTATCTACACCAAATACGGCTGCATCAACCTGTCTTGACAGGATGAAGTCTGTGATATCACGGTTGTAAAGATCAAGTGTAGCAGAGAAACGACCTGCAGTGAATTCAACACCAAGGTTAATTTCCGCTTTCTCTTCCCACTGTAGATCTGGGTTAGCAGCTCTTGCCAACTCTGTAGAAACAGCACCTGTCTGACCATCATTTACGATAGTTCTAACTTCCTGTGCCAAACCACTTTGCTGTGGCAATGAACCAGTTACACCGTAACCAACTCTTACTTTCAACAAATCAACACCGCCAAGGTTCAAATATCTGTTAACATCTACACCTACACCGAAGGCAGGGAAAATACCCCACTTGTTGTCCTCACCAAGCTTCGAAGAACCTTCACGACGAACGGAAGCATTCAAGAAGATAGCGTTGTCAAAAGTATAGTTTGCACGACCGAAGAAGGCAATAATCTTATTATCTGGAGAACGGCTACTGTTAGCTGCAATGAAACCTGCATTCTGCAAATCCTGAGAAGATTCAATCAGGTTGCTGAAATCCAAATCATCGTTCGGGAAGTCACCCAAGCTGAAGAACTTGTCATCGAAGTTATCTTGCTGGTAAGAGTAACCTGCTGTAACCGTAAGGTCTGACTTGCCAAAGCTAGTCAGGTAAGTTGCATAACCTTCCAACAAAGTGAAAGTAGAGTTAGACTCATAAAATTCAGCCAAACCTTTACGGATTGGGCTGGTTGCATTACCTCTAAAGTTAGCAGTTGTCGGAGCATACTGATCAGTAGCAATGTCTGTACGCTGCTGAGCAATACGGAAGTTCAAAGATAGGTTGCTCATTAAGTCGTAAGAGAAATTAGCTCCATAGTTAAATTCTCTTCTTTCTGTTACGTTTCTGTTTTGTTCTACAATAGAAACAGGGTTGAAACTATCGAACAAACCAAGTGTTTCGAAGAAACCACCGAACTGAGCACTATTGAATGGGAACGGAGAGTTGTCTCCTAAGATAGGAGCCGTTGGGTTATACAATACAGCATAACGCAATGCTTCATCATAACCATTGTTCTGGTCTCTGTGCGTGTAAGAAGTATTGAAGTCAATCTTCAAACGATCGTTGAATACTCTTGAACTAAAGTTCAAACGAGTGTTAAACTGATCAAAACCAGTATTTCTCAAAATACCGTTTTCTTCACGAATGTTAGCAGATGCACGGAAAGAAGAGTTTTCACCAATACCACCAGAAACAGCAATACCATGCGTATGGCTGATAGGAGCTTCGGTTACTTCGTCAATCCAATCTGTTTCGCTACCTAGGTTAGTACCACCAGCGTCAACAAATTCAGATGGGCTAAGTACTTCAACAGTTCTCAAAGTAGATTCAACACCTACCTGACCGTTGTACGTCCACTGAAGTTTTTGAGAAGCTTTACCCTTTTTGGTTGTAACGATAATTACACCACTAGATCCACGAGAACCGTAGATCGCTGCAGCAGAACCATCTTTCAATACACTGACACTTTCGATGTCATTAGGGTCAACGTTCTGCAAAGATGCGCCGATAATACCATCAACTACAACAAGTGGTTGTACGTTGGCACCAACAGTAGAAAGACCTCTCAAACGAATGGTACTCTGCTGGTTTGGGTTACCACCACGGTTGTAAACCTGAAGACCCGCAACTTTACCCTGAAGCAACTGCGCTGGGTCAGAAATTACCCCTTGGTTAAAATCTTCTGTTGTTACCTCTACTACAGATGATGTAATCTCTTTTTCTTTCTGAGATCCATACCCTGTTACAACAACCTCATCAAGGTCTGTACCAGCTGACATCTGAACGTCGATAACATTCTCAACACCCAATGTCTGTGTAGTAGTAGCGTATCCAGTGTAGGAAAATTGAAGCTCTGTAGCGCCTTGTGGTACATCCAGTGTATAATTACCTTCAAAATCGGTAACTGTACCTGTCGAAGTACCAACCACTATTACTGAAGCTCCAATCAGAGGTTCTTTGGTCTCTGCATCTGTAACATTACCTGTTACGGTACGCTGAGCCATTGCAAAAGTCCCGATTGTCACAAAGAGCAGTAACAATGCATACTTTAAGTCGACTTTAAGTTTCATACATTACTTAAGTTTGGTTAAAAAAATGTAATTACATGTGTGTAATTCCTTGGCTGTTTCTTCAACAGCATTATATTTTTTAAACCGTTTGTAAGCCTATGGCTTACTAGTTTGTGTTTCTTTTTGAGCCGCTTTCTTTGGCTTTTTTCGCTTGGTAATTGAGGGAAAATGTTTCGTATTGGGACTATGTATCAATATGTGTCTATTTAACACTAACTAAGGTGTAAAAGTCATAAATAAGTTTTAAAAAAACAAGAATAGATTAAAAGATTTTCAAAAAAGGACAATAAGCCAAATATAATTAGGATTTATCGAAAGTAATTTTCAACACATATGTACTTTCCAACGTTTCGTATAGGTAATTTGCTGCCTTCATTCACCTTACATATCTTGAATCTGTATTAGATATTCGCTGCTGTTTTCCATTTATTTGATCAACAACAACGAACCTTTTTTCTGGCAGCTCAATTGCACAGTTAAAGGCGTTTCTAATTATTTGCTTTTGTTTTAAATCTAAGTTTTTAACAACATAGTATTGACTAAAAGATTTGTTCATTTACAAAACACGCTTATGCCGTCTTGCTGCCTGGTATTCACCTTTTCTTCTATCTGAAAGCTATTTGCTCTTGATATTTTATAGGGCAAAAAGCTGCTTACAAATAATTTTCTCTGCCACCTTGATACAATTTTTATAATTTACATTATGAAAAAATTTTGCCTCATCTTACTCCTATTCATCACCTCCTTCGACGGCCTACAAGCTCAGAAGTACAAACCGGCACAACTAGACTTCAAACTTTCCGGCAACGGGAAAAAAATAGAAATCCCATTCACTTTTGAAAATAACTTCATCATTGTAACAGTCTTATTCAATAATTTTTTTCCACTCAAATTTATATTTGATACTGGTGCAGAACACACCATTCTCACCAAAAGAGAAATTTCTGACCTCATGTCTATCAACTACACTCGCCGATTCACCATCATGGGATCTGACATGACCTCCGTTCTGATTGCCTACCTGACTCAAAACATCGACCTTACTATCGGCAAACTAAAAGTGCTCAATAAAAATATACTGGTCCTCGATGAAGATTACTTCCGCTTTGATGAATATGCCGGTATTGATGTGCATGGTATCATGGGGGCAGACTTATTTCGTCGGTATGTCGTCGAAATCAACTATAAACGACGGATAATTACGCTCTACAAACCTGATGATTTTGAAGCTCCCGAAAAGAAATTTTATACCCTGCCCATTGAAGTCAATCGTAACAAGCCCTACATCAATGTGCCTATCAACTACCCAAATGGCACTCTATTGGAAACCAAGCTATTGCTTGATACCGGTGCCAGCTTGCCCGTGTTGTTGTATACCAATACACATGCCCAGTTACAACTACCTGAAAAAATTATTCGCAGTAAATTGGCGATGGGGCTTGGCGGTGACCTCGAAGGGTTTATCGGTCGTAGCCAAAAGGTGACCCTAGGCGAAGAATTTCTTAGAGATGTAACAACTTATTTCCAGGAATTGCCAAAGGCCGCTGATAGCCTTCAACTCAATGACCGGGACGGTATCCTCGGAAATGAAATTCTCAGTCGTTTCACCGTGATCATTGATTATATGAATAGTGAAATCCACCTCCGCCCAGGAAGGAAATTTCGAAAAAAATTCAAATATGACCGCAGTGGGATTCTTTTGGCACGAGCCGGAGAAAAACTGGAACAGTTTGTCATTTATGATATTGTAAAAGGAAGCCCAGCCGATAAAGCAGGACTACAGATTGGCGATATTATCACCTGGTGCAATGGATGGCCCGCTATTTTTTATTCGCTGGAAGGAATTACCAATAAATTCAAAAAACGCATTGGCAAAAAAATCCGGCTAAAAGTGGAACGTGATGAGGTCAAAATGGAGTTTAAGTTTAGACTCAAAGACCTTATTTAATAGATTTTCAATTCCTTTTTCAGATAATGAGAAATCAAACTATACTTTCGTAAAATTGCATGCACAAACATCTTCATTCCGAATAAAATATAACAACGCACTAACAAAATAGCAGGCATGGCAAGAATAATGGCCATAGATTATGGCACCAAACGCACCGGTATAGCAGTTTCCGATCCGCTTCAGATTATTGCAAACGGCCTCAATACCGTGCCTACAAATACGTTGATGGATTTTTTGGAGGAATACTTCAAAGCGGAAGAAGTCGAAACCATCGTAATCGGAGAACCACGCCATGCTGATGGCAATCCTACACACGTAACGCCTCTAGTCATTGGCCTTGAGCGAAAGCTAAAAAAACTTTATCCCGAGAAAACAGTTCTATTACAAGATGAAGCATTCACTTCGGCGGATGCCAGACAGATTATTTTGCAAAGTGGTGCGAAAAAGAAGAAGCGACGTGAAAAAGGCCTAGTCGATAAAATAAGTGCTGTTTTGATTTTGCAGGCATATATGGAAAATCAGTTATAGGCCTTGTCCTAATATTTTTCTATTTTCGCCATCCAAAATAAAGGAGTAAACAATGATTCTACCGGTATACGCATATGGACAGTCTGTTTTAAAAAAGAAAGCAGACCCCATTGATAAAGACTTCCCCAAACTTCAGGAGTTTATCGAAAATATGTGGGAAACGATGTACCACGCCAATGGTGTAGGTCTTGCCGCACCACAAGTTGGCGTCTCAGCTCGTATTTTCATTGTAGATACGGAGCAGATAAAGGACGAAGAAAAAAGCAAAGATGGAATCAAAAGAGCTTTTATTAATGCTCAAAAAATTGAAGAAGGCGGAGAACCTTGGGTGTACGAGGAAGGTTGCCTCAGCATTCCGAAGGTTACAGCTGATGTAGAGCGCCCTGCTCAAATCCGCTTGCGCTACCTCGATGAAAATCTGGAAGAACACGAAGAGCTATTCACCGGCATGAACGCCCGTGTAATCCAACACGAATATGATCATATCGATGGTGTTTTGTTTCTTGAGCATGTCAAGCCTATTAAGCGTCGCATGATGAAGCGAAAGCTGGAAAACATTAAAAAAGGCAAAATAGACGTAGACTACAAGATGAAGTTTCCATTAAAATAACGCCTATTTCCGGCCAAAATCTGCAGGTATTTCGCCCCAATTTTCAGTATCCCATTTGAGTATAGGATTAGAGAAGGTGTTCTCTTTCAGCCACTTCTCAGCTCGTTGTATAACTTGGTACAATTTGGCCGTACGAGCACTACGCTCAAGTTTAGTGCGGCACTTTCTTGCTTTAACCCAACCCATAGCTATTTTTGAATCGGTATAGATAGGCGTTTCTTTTTCGAGCTTTTTAAACATGGCCAAGGCATGAACGATTGCCAGAAACTCACCAATATTATTGGTTCCAAGCTCAAAAGCCTGATGAAAGATCGGATCTCCGGTGCTGGTATCTACGCCCTGATACTCCATTTTCCCCGGATTGCCGCTGCAAGCAGCATCCACGGCAATACTATCCCACACGATATCTGGATGCGATTCAGGAGTCGCACTAACATTTTTTTTGGGAGCCGATTGGCCAATAAAATCACTAGAATTTCCATGATAAGCATCTTCTGCTGCTTCTTTGGAAGGAAAAGACTTGTAGCGAGCACCGGGATAGTTCTTAATGTGGCGTTGGGTTACTGCCCAACTGTCGAAGACACCCGTTTCGTGTCCTTCCCAAACGACGTAAAACTTTTTCTTTTTGGCCATATATTTGAATTGCGAGAGCCAAATAACAAAGAAAGCTTTACATTACCAAATGGAATTTTTTAGGTAATTATCAGGTTTCCTTATTGGCATCCAGGTTAAACGCCTCAAAAAAATTGTCCTAAAAGCGAGTGAGGAACACGCCAGAGCTGGTGGCGGTGGCCCGAAAAGGCACTGTCTGACCGGAGGGAGTTTGGCTTTTCT
>JALEHC010000596.1 GCA_022763215.1 Saprospiraceae bacterium | reverse complement strand
TAAAGCTGCAAAAATAGACTTTTTCCCGGACTTAGATAATTGTCCGGGGCTCTATTGGCAAACAGGAAAGGATAAAAATAAGTTCTGAAATAAAATGGATCAAAAATCTTTTAAAGTAAATATCAAGCCCCCTTCCATTAACAACCACTTTCTTCCGCGGCTGTCTACTTTGATGTCGTGTACTTTGGGTGGGCAGGTAATACAGTGCGATATGATGGGTGGCAGAAAGTGTTCCCACTGCTCATTTTGCAGTCGGTACATACCTTTGATTGTTCCTATCCAGAGGCGATGATCACCTTCCAAGCTCAGGCTCAGGATTTCGTTGGTTTGCAATGGACTATTGTCCAAATGCCATAATTGCCAGCCATTTGCTTGTTTTTGAAGTAGTCCTTGATCAGTTGCTATCCATAAATCGGAGGTAGTTTGGACGATTTCACCAAAGATGCCGTGGATTTCCATCTCTTCACCATCAGGAGTTGGAAAAGTCATGACCTTTTCGAAATTGGAATTATTGCTCCGATACAATCCGTCATTAGTGCTGATCCAGAATTCGTCGTCTATCAAAGCCACATCGTTGATGCGCTGTACAGGCGTAGGTAGCGTATAGATTACCTGCCATTGGTTTTCGCGAAAGCGAGCTAATCCAGGCCCCTTAGCCAGCCAAAAGGCGGTTTGATCTGTTTCGAGCATTGAAAGTTTTCCAGTTGTCGGAATAGGGAATGGATATTCAGTAAACTCATTTTCGCCATTAAAATGTACCAGGTTTTCCTGCACACCAAACCAGAGTTGCTGACTTTCGTCAAATCTTATATGCTCGATAAAAGGTGCATTAGGGTAATGTTCGGCGAAAGCCGTATGATGAAGCCATTGTTGATGTTGATATTGCCAAAGTCCTTTGTGATAACTTCCGTTCGACGACCGAAATTCAGTACTCAACCAAAGTGCATCCTCGCTATCTAAGTTGAGTGCTAAAATAGTCGAAAAATCATCTGTAAAGGACTCGACAAACTGCCACTGTGGTTCCCTCGTTTGTTGGATGACAGGAGGTGGCGTTGGCTCTGGTGTGACCTCTTTTTTGCAGGCCATAAACAGGCAGAGCAAGCCCAGACAGAGTAAAGAATTGGCTTTCATGTCATTAGTTATTTATCCTTCCATATCTTCTTTTATAAAATGGCAAAGTGTGTCTAATTTGCCGAAAGGCGCGACGACGTATCCTTCATGCGATAGCTTAAAAAGCTGCTCATTTTCGATTTCTATGCGGTAGTTTTGCTCCAATTCAATAATTTTTCCCTCCACATGGATAACCAAAAGACCTTCACGGTCAAGATGGTCAAGTACTTGCTGTGTGACTTCCGTCAAATTCATCCCAATAGATTTTCGTATAACACAAATGCGCCGTAACCGATGCACAATAGCGAGGACAACCAGACTAAAACGAGCTGTAAACTTCGATTAGACGTAAATTTCTTGGAAAAAGGCAAACTAAAAATACCAGCTGCCAACAACATACCGATAATCGAACCTAAACCAAAAATCAATAAATAGATGATGCTGTTTAAGCTCCCTTGTATATCTGCCATGACCAACAAAACCAGTGCTCCGCTACCCGCCAAGCCATGAATCAAACCCACGCCATAAGCTAAGTGGTGCTTGTCGTTGGGGTCGATAGCACGATGCTCATGTCGATAAAACTGGTACAATCGAAATACGCCCAACACAATTAACATCAGGCCGACCCCTGCCTCAAAATACTGGAACCAATCGTTCAAAAAAGTAGCTTTCCCGATGATCATGATCAGACCAATCAGGAATATAGTGGAGGTATGCCCAAGGCCCCAAAAAATACCATCTTTGACAGCCAGAATTGGTCGCTCTCGCTTGGTAACAATATTGCCTACAGCCACCAAATGGTCGGCTTCAAAAGCGTGGCTAAACCCAACCACCGCCGCAAATAATAAAGGCAAGGAACTTTCCATTCGCTTTAAAATAATCGTTGAATACAGGTATTCAACTCAGGTTAAAAATTCAATTCTTTAATAATGACTCGGTGATTACCGGTATCGGCAATGACCATGGTTTGGCCTTCAATACACAACTGAAATGGCCAGTAAAAACTATGCTCAGTGCTAAAAATGGTATTCTTGTTTTCGCTACCCGTTTTAAAATTATCTTGCCCCATCAGATTATTTGCCGCCGTGTTGTGGCTGTCAGGTATTTGCTCAAACCACAAAACCCGACTGTTGCCGGTATCCGCCACCCACAACCCATCCTGATAAAAGCAACTATCATAGCACCAATTGAGGGTATGGGCATCCGGAAACCAGCCAAATTGGTTTTGGCCATTTCCTTCGAAAGAAGCCTGCCCAATGACGACATCCGCTGCTTTTTGATCGGCAGTTTGCCAATCGTGCCACAGTAATACGCGATAGTACTGCGTATCCGTTATTGCTAACTGCCCATTGGGCCCAATTTTCACCGAATAAGGCCAGATCGGATCGGTATGTTCATAATCGCGTTCTGCAAATGAGGGCTTTCCGATGACGGCATCTGCTTTCGCAAAATTCGTAGTCGGAATCTCATTGTACATCAGAACTCGGCGGTTGCCGGTATCAGCAACCCACAAACGCTGACCATCCGAAAAAATACCATACGGCCAGTTGAGTGATTGAGCCGAAGGTGCTTTGCTGATACCTTCTACATTGGGCTGATTACTTTCAAAATCGGGTTGGCCCAGTACGACATCTGCCGGCTGTCCATTCTCCGTAGGCATCTGGTGCCAGATCAACACTCGATGATTCCAGGCATCCGCGACCATGAGTCGCTGCCCATCTGACCAGATTCCAGAGGGATAAAACAGGCTGGAAGCATTGACTTTGCCGCCGGCATTTCGGCCAGTTTCCAGGTTTTTAGACTGCCCGAGTACGACATCTGGTTCGGCGGTTTCGGTACTTGGTAATTCATTCCAGATAAAAAGTCGGTTTTGAGCGGTATCTGCAACGAAAAGCTTATTTTTTGCCAGGAATACGCCACGTGGAGCCAATAAAGGGTTACCTTCACCGCCTTTGAACACGTGGGTGGCTTTCGCCAAATCCGGTAATATCAGTGTTGATTCAGAATCCATTATTAGTTGTTGATCTCTTGTTTGATTCGTTCGAGTTGTTCAATTTTCAGTTTGATTATGGTTGCTATTGAAAAAGCTTTCTTTTTGGCCATCGTTGCTTTCTCCCCTTCAAAATGAGCATCTACCGACTCATTAAAAAGGCGAGTCCATTCGATAAAATGTGCTTCCGTCAAATTGGAAGCCATGTGCAATTCAAGGTGTTTATCCATTGTTTTGCCTTGGTAACTTCCGGTCTGAAACAAAGCACTTTCCCAAAAATCATAGATAATGGGCAGGTGTTCATCCAAACGAATTTGTGCCACATCGGTAAACAAATAACTCAGTGGTTTACTATCCAATAGCTTTTGGTAAAAATCATCTACCAAAAGCCGTATATCATCTCTGTTTTCAATGTCTTTTTTCATCAGCAAATTCTTGGTAATTGCTCGCCAGTGAGCATATTGACTACTCTTTTACCACCTATAGCACTAGTCAGTACAACTTGTTTTGGGTGTTGTGCGACCACACTTCCTATGATGGCGGCCTTTCGGCCAAATTCGTGCTGCTGCATTTTTTCGAGCACGGCTTCTGCTGCCTGAGGTTTTACGATACTCAGAAAAACGCCTTCATTGGCTACGTACAGAGGGTCTAAGCCCAGTATTTCACAAGCGCCGGCCACTTCCGGCAAAATAGGTAAGGCTTTTTGATGAATGTCAACGCCCAGACGGGTATCACGAGCAATCTCATTGAGTACAGTAGCTACACCACCGCGGGTTGGATCGCGCAACAAACAAACATCTGAACCAAAGTCGTCTAGCAACTGCTTGACCAGATGGTTCAAGCCACAGGTATCACTTTGAATAGTCGTTTCAAATTCCAGGCCTTCACGTACAGACATGATGGCCATGCCGTGCGTCGCCAGCGGCGCACTTACAATAATCTGATCACCCGCCTCTACCCTACTAAGGTCGATTTTTGCTTTTGGATGAATGCGACCAATACCCGTGGTATTGATAAATATTTTATCGCCTTTACCTCTTTCTACTACTTTGGTATCGCCAGTCACTACCTTCACGCCTGCCTGTTCGCAGGCAAACTTGATAGCGACCAGAATATCCCAAAATTCCTTGGTTGGCAATCCTTCTTCAATGATGAAGCTTAATGATAAATATTGTGGAATGGCACCACACATAGCCAGATCGTTGACCGTACCATTGACCGCTAGTTCACCAATATTGCCTCCTGGGAAAAAAACTGGAGAAATCACAAAGCTATCGGTTGTAAAAGCGGTTGGCCCATTTAGCGAAAGCGTAGCCCCATCGTGCCGCTTGTCGAGTTCCTCATTTTTCAGTAAGTCAAACACGCCACTATCGAGTAAGCGATTGGTTAGCAAACCACCACTTCCATGCCCCAGCGTGATGATGTCAAAATCCAGTTTAGGCATGGGGCATTGTAACTGCATTTTTATTTTTCGTTCGTTATTTGTTGTGGTCATGATTCCATACTTTCCAACATTCCGGAGAAGTGATAATACGCAGCACAAGCACCTTCAGAAGATACCATGGGCGCGCCCAGTGGGTTTTCAGGTTTGCAGGTAGTCCCAAAATTCGGACATTCGAAAGGCTTTTTGATACCTTTCATAATCTCCCCGGCAATGCAGCTTTCCTCCTCTTTTGCTTCGGGTATATTGACATCAAACTTACGTTTTGCATCAAATGCAGCGTACTTTTCTTTGACTTCGTATCCACTTTGAGGAATCACATCAATGCCTCGCCACATACGATCCGTGATTTCAAAAACTTCCAATATGGTTTCTATGGCATTTGGATTACCTTCTTTGCGAACCATGCGTGCATATTGATTTTCGAGCCTTGCTTCGCCTTTTTCGAGTTGTTGTACTGTCATCAGAATGCCTTGCAACAAATCGACAGGCTCAAATCCGGTAATAACGATGGGTACATTAAACTGATCAACCAGCGGATAATATTCATCTATGCCCATAATGGTGCAAACGTGCCCGGCAGCTAAAAAGCCTTGAATACGGGTATCTTCATCATTCATCACCGCCTCAATAGCAGGTGGAACCAGTACATGCGATGCCAGAATGGAATAATTGGTAAGCCCCATGCGGGAAGCGTGAACCACAGAAAGCGCATTGGCAGGGGCGGTTGTTTCAAACCCTACAGCAAAGAAAACGACTTCCCGATCAGGATTTTGTTCTGCAATTTTCACGGCTTCCAATGGAGAGTACAAAATGCGGATATCCGCGCCAGCGGCTTTTGCTTCTAAAAGGCTTCGTTCAGAGCCAGGTACGCGAAGCATATCGCCAAAAGAGCAAAGGATAACGCCCTTTTCCTCAGCAAGATATAAAGCTTTGTCGATCAAATTAAGTGGCGTCACACAGACCGGGCAGCCGGGGCCGTGCACCATATTGATCTCATCAGGTAGCATATTGAGAATACCATTTTTGACCAGGCTGTGGGTCTGACCGCCACAAACTTCCATGATCGTCCAAGGCTGGGTGACGGTCTTTTTGATTTCATCGAGGTATTGTCTGGCGACTTCCGGATCTCGATATTCGGTTAAATACTTCATTTTTAATCATTTTTTTGGTGGGTGGAACAGAATGGTTTAGCTATACTCCTCTTTGTCGGGCAAAAATTCATGGATATTGAGTTCTTCTTCGACTTCGCCCATTTGTTCCAGGTATTGAAATGTCTTTTTGGCTTCAGCTTCATCGACTATACTGATAGCCACGCCGACATGTACCAATACATAGTCACCTTCTTTAGCGGCCGGTACCATTTCGAGGCTTGCCTCTTTCACGATACCACCAAAAGATACCTTGGCCATTTTGACCATACCATCAAATTTGGATTCGATGGACTTAATTTTTCCCGGTATTGCCAGACACATAATGATTGTTTTTTGCTTGTTTTTTATTGATATAATGGCAGACTAACTGCCCAAATGCTATATTTTCATCATTTGGAGAAAGCTTTTCATGAAAATGCAGTTCGTAATCCTGGTGTAGATGATCAATAATTAAATCCACCAAAAGTGCATTTTGAAAAAC
>JALEHC010000595.1 GCA_022763215.1 Saprospiraceae bacterium | reverse complement strand
CGGAGGTTTGCGCGGAGTTCGCAGTTTTTGGCCTCGCAGGCTCGGTTTTGGGGTTCGCGGGCTCACCGATTTTGGAAGTTCGCAGGCTCACTTATTTGGGGGTTTGGTTAGCTGGTGGTTTGGCCTAGGAAGTCTAGGATTTCTTCTACGTATTTGCGGTCGTTGGCTAGGCGAGGTACTTTGTGTTGTCCGCCGAATTTGCCTTTGGAGCGGAGCCAGTCGTGGAAGGCGCCTTCCGGCAAAGGGTGTAAACGAAGCTGTTCGAGCGCCATGCTTTTGAAACGTTTTGCTTCGTAGTCGGAATTGATTTTTTGTAGGTTTTGATCTAATAATTTGGCGAAAGCCTTCATATCCCGCGGAGCCTTTTCAAACTCGACCAGCCACTCGTGTCCGCCTTTTCCTGTTTCATCTAGGTAGATAGGTGCGACCGTGTAATCAGCTACAGTGGCATTTAGGGTTTGACAAGTTTTTGCCAAGGCTTTGTCCGTATTATCCACCATGACTTCTTCGCCGAAGGCGTTGACATATTGCTTAGTACGCCCAGTGATTTTGATGCGGTAGGGATATTCAGAAGTAAATATGACCGTATCGCCTGGAACATAGCGCCAAAGGCCACTATTCGTACTGATAACAATAGCATAATTTTTTCCAAGCTGAACTTCGGATAAAGGTACCGCTTCCGGGTTCTCCTTGTGCCATTCGCTCATCGGTAAAAACTCATAATATACGCCATTGTTGAGCAGTAGTAGCATATCGTCACGGCTCAAATCATCTTGTATTGCAAAGAAGCCCTCTGAAGCATTGTATATTTCTTGGTAGGCCACCTGATCGCCCGGAAAGAATTCTTCAAATTGTTTGCGATAAGGCGTAAAACTTACGCCACCATGAATATAGACTTGAAAATCCGGCCAGATTTCAAGCATATTTTTCTTACCAGTCATTTCAAGCATACGTCTAAACAATACTACCGTCCAAGTTGGCACACCACCGATCATTACCACTTTGGGTTCATTGATGGCAGCTTTCGCTAATTTTTCCAGTTTTTCTTCCCAATTAGCCAAAAGAGCCACCTCGATATCAGGAATATAAAACGGTCGACCGACAAGCGGCATATTTTGAATCATAATAGCTGAGACATCGCCGAACATGGTTTTAGGATAAGGCTCAAAGCGTTCGAGGCTCCCACCCATGATCATACTTTTGCATTCAAATTGGCGAGCGTTTGGCAGATTGTGGTAAGTAAGCGTCATTGTATCCCAACTTCCTCGAATATGGCAATGCTTGAGATTTTGACGCGTAACAGGAATAAATTTGCTTTTATCGCTAGTTGTTCCAGAAGACTTAGAAAACCAATTGACCTGGCCAGTCCAGAGTACATCCTTTTCGCCATGCATCATACGCTGAATGTAAGGCTTCAGGCTTTCATAATCCTGAATAGGAACATTTTTAGCAAAATCTTCGTGATTTCGGATAGAACGATAATTGAAAGTACGCCCCCATTCGGTATGTCGGCTGGCTTCGATGAGTTGTTTCAATAACCGTCTTTGTACCTTGTGCGGCTGGTCCATAAATCGCTTTAAGCTACGATAGCGCAATTTATGGTATTGCTTGAAGGCGGCATTGATTAATTTTCTCATATACAGCAGATGTTTGTTCGAAAAGGACCTTAAACGAAATACACCTGGTAGCCTTCAAACTACAAAGTGCAGCAATTATATAACATTAGAAGCACATATATGAAGCTGCGGTTTTGGGAGCATTAAACGGCCAACCAGTCGTTATAAAAATAAAAGATTTCAACTGTTATTGCAATTCCTTCGCCAAAAAGCGGCCAGTATGGCTTTCTTTACAATGGATGATTTCCTCCGGTGTTCCTGAAAATACAAGGGTTCCGCCTCGATGGCCTCCTTCTGGCCCCATATCAATGAGGTGGTCCGCCATTTTAATCACATCCATATTATGCTCGATCACCACGATAGTATTTCCTTTTTCAACAAGTTTATTAAGAACGTTCAACAAATGTTTGATATCCTGAAAATGTAGTCCTGTAGTCGGCTCATCCAAGATATAAATAGTTTGTCCAGTATCTCGCTTAGATAACTCTTCGGCCAGTTTTACGCGTTGTGCTTCTCCACCTGATAAGGTCGTCGCTTGTTGCCCTAACGTAATATAACCAAGACCCACGCTATTCAGAGTTCTTATCTTTCGATAAATCTTTGGAATAGGCTCAAAAAATTCAGCGGCTTCAGCCACCGTCATATCCAGTACATCACTGATGGATTTGCCCTTGTACAATATTTCCAGCGTTTCGCGATTATAGCGTCGGCCCATGCAGTTTTCGCAATCAATGTACACATCTGGCAGAAAGTTCATCTCAATTACGCGCTTTCCAGCGCCTTGGCACACTTCACATCTTCCACCTTTTACATTAAAAGAAAATCGGCCAGGTTTATATCCTCTAATTTTTGCTTCCGGCAATTCAGAAAATAACTTTCTGATATCCGTAAATACACCCGTATATGTTGCCGGATTAGATCGTGGCGTACGCCCGATGGGCGACTGATCAATTTCAATCACCTTATCCACTTCATCCAGTCCTTTTATCTTCTTGTAAGGCATTGGATTTTTCAAGCTCTTATAAAAATGCTGTCGCAAAATTGGATAAAGCGTTTCATTGATCAATGTAGATTTGCCGCTTCCCGATACTCCCGTTACACAACAAAAAGTCCCCAATGGAATTTTAATGGCAACATCTTTCAGATTATTACCACTGGCACCGATTAATTCCAGAAACTTGCCATTTCCTTTTCGGCGTTCTTCCGGCGTTTCTATCTTCAGCTCATCGCTCAAGTACTTTGAAGTCAGCGTATCGCTTTCCAGAAAGGCTTTCGGTTGGCCTTCATTGACGAGTTCACCACCGAGTTTGCCTGCTCCCGGCCCCAAATCAATCAAATAATCAGAAGCCAGCATAATATCTTTATCGTGTTCAACAACCAGAACGGTATTCCCGATTTCTGATAGTTCTCGTAGTGCTTCAATCAAGCGTTGATTATCGCGTTGGTGCAGACCGATACTTGGTTCGTCAAGGATGTAGGTAATCCCTGTAAGCTGTGACCCAATCTGGGTAGCCAGCCTAATTCGCTGGGACTCACCGCCAGACAAAGTTCGGGCAGGTCGGTTGAGTGTCAGGTAGTCCAATCCGACATGCAACAAAAAGCCAATGCGCAGACGAATTTCCTTCAGGATTTCGATAGCAATCAAGGCATTTCGATCACTCATGTGCTGATCGACGGTTTCCATCCATTCTGCTAACTCATTGAGATCCATTTCGGCCAGCTCACCTATATGCTTTTCATTGATTTTGAAATGTAGCGATTCTTTTTTCAAGCGATAACCGCCACACTCGCTACAATCATCAATGGTCATAAATTCTTCTGCCCATTTGCGAATACGGTCTGAGGAAGAGTCGCTGTACCAGCGTTCGAGCATATTGACCAGCCCTTCATACGCGAGATTGTAAGACATTTCATTCTTTCCGCTATAATTCATTTTGATTTGGAAAGAATCATCTCCTCCATGCAGAATTGTTTCGAGCGCCTTTTTAGGAATTTCTTTTATCGGAGTGGCAAAAGTGAATTTGTATTTTTTAGCAATTGCACGCAATTGCTTGAAAGTCATATTAGTTCGCACCTCTCCAAAAGGCACAATTCCCTGATCATTAATACTTTTGGAATCATCTGGAATGACCTTATCCAGGTCTACTTTATTGACTTTTCCGAGACCTTTACAATTAGGACAAGCTCCATAAGGCGAATTAAAAGAGAAGCTATTCGGAGAAGGCTCTTCGTAAGATATGCCAGCTTCCGGGTCCATCAAGTGTTTACTAAAAGCAGCCAGTTCATCGGTATCGTTCTCCATGATAAAGATCAGGCCATTACCCATTTTCAGGGCCGTTTGGAGGGACGTTCTCATTCGGTCAGCACGTTCCTCTGTCACTTTTATCCGATCAATAACCACCTCAATATCGTGCACTTTATAACGATCGACCTGCATGCCCGGGCTGATATCCTGAACCTCTCCATCGACTCTCACTTTCGTAAAACCCTGCTTACGTACCTGATCAAACAGCTCACGGTAGTGTCCTTTACGGCCACGTACCAGCGGAGCTAGAATGAGGATTTTTTTATTCTCAAATTGTTTGGCAATTTGAGCCTTCATCTGCTCCTCCGTATAACGGATCATTTTTTTGCCCGTCGCATGCGAATAAGCTTCACCTACACGAGCGAAAAGCAGGCGCATGAAATCATATACTTCTGTAACCGTTCCGACTGTTGAACGAGGATTCTTACTGGTTGTCTTTTGTTCGATAGAAATAACCGGGCTTAAGCCACTGATATTTTCTACATCGGGGCGTTCCATTTCACCAATAAACTGGCGGGCATAGGCCGAGAAAGTTTCCATATACCGGCGTTGCCCCTCTGCATAGATGGTATCGAACGCCAAAGAAGACTTACCACTACCACTAATCCCGGTAATAACGACTAATTTATTACGCGGAATTTTCACACTAATATCTTTCAGATTGTGTACTCTGGCACCTGTTACCTCTATAAAATCGTGATTGGGAAAGCCATTTGCACTTCCGTCTGCCATACCTATATTTTAAGGAATCGAATGCCATGCACCCGATTATTGATGATATTTGAAAATTGCCAATTTGCCAGAATAATGATTGCCTTTCATAGCATTTGGCTACAGCCAAAAAAACAAGCAGCCATGCCGACTTGTTCAATCCGCCTAAGGCTACAAATTTTGGATTTTTTTACTAATGTGAGCACATCTGTTTCAAAAAAGACTTTACTTTGCCGCAAAAAATGAAATTCAAACAAATACTCGGTGCTATCCTGCTTATTGGAGCCTTGACCTACTTCGGAATAAAATTTCAGTCAACGCTGGAAATGCTTAGCGACAATGCGCTTTCTTTTTTGATGCTGATGTTAGTTGTTATTCTTTTACTTTTTGGCTTTCGCAAAATCCTAAGTGATTTCTAGAAATTAAACCCTATTGAAGCTTTTAAAGTGAGGTTTTGATCAACATCTTCGCGACTGACAAAGTTACGATCCGGATCAAGCGAACTTACATTAAGGTCTTGTTCATCATTCGTGACGTCCAAAAGGCCATAATCTATTCCTACCCCTATGTACAAGCCCTGATTCAAGTAGAAGGCTACATCTGCTGTCAAGCCAAAATCAAATAAATTATACCGTTTTTCATCATTATTTACTGACTCGTAATAAGCATTGATTGTCTGTGGAACACTTCCTTGTACACCATTTACAAATCGGTTAAACACTTCTACATCTGTCGGACGCTCGAAGCCGTCAGCATTATAATCATAATCAAGCGTTAGCGTAACTGGCTCCAAGTTAGCGCTCGGATTGCTAAATGTCAGCTCACCATCTGCACGACTCGTTACCAACAATCCGGCATATACGCCCGCTTCAAATTCTATGCGGTTGAATCTGGCGTAAGCCGTCAAAGGAATAGAAATGTAAGAATTAGTCACTTCCAATGTAGTCTTTCGGTTGCCTCCAATGCTTGGTAATAAATTGCCATTTGCACCATCAAATACAAAATAAGAAGGCCCTTCGTAACTATACTCCATGCCTCTTTGCATGTACAAAACCATGGCACGCGCACCAAAATGATCTGTAAAAGGTACGCCCAAACCGATGCCTAGGTGGAATCCATTTGTAAACCGCACTTCTTCCACTTCCTCGTCATTGACGGTTTCTGCATCGCCCAATATCTGGGAAAATCCAAGACCTGCCTTGAAACGAACAGATAAATCTTGGCTAAACAACATACTGCCCAAAAGGCAAAAGCCAATACTCAAAACGCTTGCTTTCAAATTCATATGCATTTATTTCAATGTTTTTCGAAGTAATATTCGGTGGACATCTACATGTTCTCTTTCCTTAAAACCAATGATCTTGAAACCATTTTTTATCGCAAATAACAACATGCCTCGATGTTGATTCCGTGTTTTAAACGTAATATGTGGATAATTATGCTGCCTTGCCCATGCTTCCTGCTCATCTGCCAGTGCCTGCGCGATTCCGATTTGGCGAAAGCCCGGAACAACACCACCCATCCAAGAATAAAAATAGCCATCTCTTTCATACCCCACTTTAAATCCTGCCAATTGACCTTCTACCTCCGCAATCAAAACCAAATTCGGCTTGCCAGCAAGCCGCTCCTCATACACCGCCACGCCATGCGGATCGATCAACTCAGGTACCTTTCGGGAAACGGCTACGGCCTCTGCAATGCTACCTTTTCGGATTGAATAAGTAGCCATTTATAAGTCAATTTTGATGTAAACCGGGCAGTGATCTGAGTGTACCGCTTCATTAATTTGATACGCTTCCTGCAACTTATCTGCAATCGAAGTACTCACAGATTGATAGTCGATTCGCCAGCCTTTGTTATTGTTCCGAGCATTAGCCCTGTAACTCCACCAACTGTACTGCACTTTATCGGGGTTCAGGCTACGAAACGCATCCACAAAGCCCATGTCAAACCACTTGGTGAGCCATTCGCGTTCTTCTGGCAAAAAGCCGGAGCTTTTTTTGTTTCTGACCGGATCATGAATATCATTTTCGGTATGCGCAATATTGTAGTCGCCTACAATAATGAGGTTCGGTCTTTCTTTTTTAAGTTCTTCAATCCAGCGGTACATATCGTCCAGAAATTCCATTTTGAAATCCTGTCGCACGCCCCCAGTTGTACCCGAAGGGAAGTAGCAGTTGAGCAAAGTCCAATCGCCAAAATCGGAGCGTAAAATCCGACCTTCTTTATCATATTTTTCGATGCCACAGCCTTCAATGACCTGGTCAGGTGCCACTTTCGTGAAAGTCGCCACACCACTATACCCCTTTTTTTCGGCAGAATGCCAAAAGTGCTTATAGCCCAATTCTTCAAAAGGTGCTACTTCAACCTGCTCTGGGTGAGCTTTGGTTTCTTGCACACACAAAATATCTACCGGGTTTTCTTTGAGCCAATCTACCAAACCTTTTCTCGAGGCTGCACGAATACCATTTACATTATAGGATACAATTTCCATTCAACTGCTTTTGAATCTTGATAAAAATCGGATATATCATTTGAGCTTAAAACACTAAGCATTTTTTCTGAGAGCGAAAATAAAAGAAATTTTTTCCAGTCTCTTAATTTTTGTCAGTGCACTCTCTTTTGACAAGCCTTACCTTTGCATCAAAAGCCAAGTTGAAATCACAACCGACTCCTGAATCCACCACTACAACAAAAGCCTCTTTTTTTCAAACCACCAAACAACCTGATAGTTTTGGTACTCGATTGTTGTCTTTACTAAAAAGGCATTTGCAAATTCTGCACGCTTGGGTTGCCCTAAATATAATCACGGGTCTGCCAGGCTTGTTCGCAGAACAAACTTTCCTTTATTATTTTTCGATGATGAATCTTAGTTGGGCGATCATTAATGAGGTGGTGGTGATCTGGATTGATCAACATATCAAAAAGCGAACATTCATAGAAAAGGGGAAGGAAGAGCAACAAAAGATTGGGCGTCATGTCGAAAATATGCTTTTCGCAAATATATGGCTCGACGCAGCTTATGTGTTGGCTGGTATCAGCCTTTCTTTATTTTCGGTACCATCGCATCCCAATTTGTTTTTGGCTTTCAGTTGGAGTGTCATTTTACAAGGATCGGCTCTTTTGATTCTGGACAATTTTTTCTTTTTCAAACACCTCCAAAACAGAAAGTCCAGTTTCTAACTTAAAAAATGAAAATAAAATCAACACAGAATGGAAAGAAAGCAAATAACAACTCCAGAAACAAAAAAACATTAAAACTACAACAAACTATAAATCAGCTTATTAAAAATAAATTACACCAAAAATCCAAACCAGAAAACAACTCTATTGTACTTTCTCAGGCCTAAAAATAGCTGCATATTTGTAATGCAATCGGAAATAAACACTTAACCTATAAAGAAAAAAAGAGTATCAACGGATACTCTTAGTTTTGGTATGTAGATAGCCTCTCAAAGCTCTTTTGAAACCAGTCAGT
>JALEHC010000005.1 GCA_022763215.1 Saprospiraceae bacterium | reverse complement strand
TTTGAATCTAAAATTTTGCCCAACTCTGCGTTGCGTACTCGCCTTGATAGCTAAGGCTATCAGGCTCCGCCGCGTCTTGATTTGAACAAAATTTTATGGCTTCAAAAAACCAATTAACTTAGATTACAGAGTACTAAGTACTGGTTACCTTTTGTTTTTGGCTGTTGCCAAATGCAAAGTAGAGAGCCAAGCTATAAGCGTTTAAATTATCTGAATTTTCTGATCCAAATTATAACAGGCTTGTTTGGTTGATCTAAATTAGGAAGTAAGTGTAAGACTTATTTCCACTGTATTTTTTTATCAAATTTGAACAACCACCATGCGTCTTATTATTATTTCTAATCGACTTCCGCTGACCATTGATAAAAAGGAAGGCGAACTCATTTACCATCCAAGTGCAGGCGGGCTGGCCACCGGATTGGCCTCTCTGGACGATAGCTTTGATCGGGTTTGGGTAGGATGGCCTGGGCGCGAGTTTAAGGATGAATGGGAACAGGAGGCGATTCGCAAAGATTTGCTCGGAAAAGACCTGGTGCCCGTTTTTCTGAATAAGAAAGATATTACCCTTTATTATGAGGGCTTTAGCAATAAGACAATCTGGCCTCATTTTCACTACTTTACACAGTTTACCACCTACCGAGATAGCTACTGGGAAGCTTACAAGCGCGTCAATCAGAAATTTGCAGATGCTATTTTGCCACTTTTACAACCCGACGATCTGGTTTGGGTACATGATTATCAGTTGATGTTGTTGCCTAGTATGATTCGCAAGGTACATCCTGATATTTCAATTGGCTTTTTTCTGCATATTCCGTTTCCTTCTTATGAAATTTTTAGAGTATTGCCTTGGCGTAGAGCGATACTGGAAGGGGTACTTGGTGCAGACCAGATTGGTTTTCATACCTTTGGTTATATGCGTCACTTTTTGAGTGCAGCGTATCGAATTACGGGTTATGAGCATCATTTTGGAAAGTTGAACGTCAGCAACCGACTAATAAATGTGGATGTATTCCCGATGGGGATTAATTACGAAAAATATGCTTTCCCGGAGTTTGATTTGTATAAAGACGATGGTGCTACCAAAATTAAGCAGATGGCGAAAGCCAATCGGCTGATTATTTCAATTGACCGACTCGATTATACCAAGGGAATTCCGCAAAGGCTAAAAGCATTTGAGCAGTTTATCTCATTGCATCCGCGCTTTCATGGCAAAGTGAGCTTGGTGATGGTCGTTGTACCCTCTCGTTCGAATGTCGATCAGTATAAAGAACTGAAAGAAGAAGTAGATACAATGGTAGGCCGAATCAATAGTACCTATGGTACATTTGACTGGATGCCGATCCGTTATTTTTATCGCTCGCTCAACTTTGAAGAACTCATTACTCTTTATCAGGAAGCAGATATAGCTATGATCACTCCTCTGCGGGATGGGATGAATCTGGTTGCCAAAGAATATGTAGCCAGTAAGGAAAAAAGCAAAAAAGGAGTACTCATACTGAGTGAAATGGCAGGCGCTTCTAATGAATTGACAGAAGCTTTATCCGTCAATCCACAAGATATCAACGATATGGCCCACAAACTAGTCACCGCATTGGAAATGAACGAAAAAGAACAACGCTGGCGACTGGAAAAAATGCAGGAAAAACTTAAAAAATACGACGTCAGCAATTGGGCCTCTACCTTTATTAAAGAACAAGTTAGCCTTATGGAGCAACAAAAACACGATAATGTAAAGCGGTTTTCTGAAAAAGACCGGGAAAAACTCTTGCATGATTTTCATCAGGCACCTCAAAAATTGATCTTCTTAGACTATGATGGTACGCTTATGGATTTTCAACCCGATCCACAAGCGGTTGTACCCGATGAGGAACTTTTGGAGATTTTGGAAAAACTAGTCGCTATCGAAGGTGCTAAAGTGGTCCTAAATAGTGGACGCGATAAACAAACCCTCGAAAAATGGCTCGGCCATTTTCCAATGGATATGGCTGCAGAGCATGGCGTCTGGATCAAGCAAAACAACAACTGGCGCCGCAACCCCAATGTTAGCTACGAATGGAAAAAGAATATCCGGCCGGTGCTGGAAGACTTGGTCGAACGCACGCCAGGTTCTTTTATCGAAGAAAAAGACTTTTCCATTGCGTGGCATTATCGCCGTATTGACAAAGCATTGGGCGAAAAGCGTGTACGGGAATTCAGAGATGTACTCCTTTATTTGACCGCTAACCTTGATTTGCAGGTGTTGGAAGGCAACAAAGTAGTAGAAATCAAAAATGCAGGTGTCAATAAAGGAAAAGCTTCGCTCAACTGGGTTAATAGTCAAGACTGGGACTTTATGATGGCTTTGGGAGACGACCATACCGATGAGGATACTTTTGAAGCAATGCCAGAAAGTGCGTATAGCATTAAAGTGGGTATTCAGAAAACAAATGCCCGTTTTCAAATGCTTTCGGTAAGTGATGTAAGGAGCTTGCTTCGGGCACTGGTTTCCTAAAGTCGATAAAATAAAAACCCCGATAGATTGGAGTTGGAGGTTTAGCACAGTTTTGTCATATTCGTGCTCAAATCAAGCTGACAAAATTATGATTGGTGGTTACATCAAAGGTCTTTCAACTTACTTTCGAGGGCTGGCTATTATCTCGCAATACAATTTGTGGATTTATATGCTGGCACCTGCCCTGATTGGTATTTTATTACTAACGGGTATTGTTTCGCTAGGCTGGAATATTTCTGGTGGCATTGGCGACTGGATGATTTCGTTTTATCCATTTGAATGGGGTAGGGCTTGGCTTGAAAAGATTGCCAGCGTGTTTGGCGGGATTTTCGTCGTTGCTTTTGGGCTTATTATTTTCAAGCAACTTGTTATCGCGCTTTCTTCTCCATTTATGAGCTTTATGTCGGAAACCATTGAGCGTCGAATCAATCAAAATTACACGCCTCCAAAGTTTACCATCCAAAAAGCAATTAGCGATACCATTCGTGGTCTTCGGATTGCGCTGCGCAATATCGTTCGAGAATTATTATTTACCCTGATTTTATTCCTGATTGGCTTAATTCCCATTTTTACGCCATTTACGACGGTTGCCATTTTTTTGGTTCAAGCTTATTATGCTGGTTTTGGGAGTATGGATTATACACTGGAAAGGCGATTTAATGTTCGTCAGAGTGTACAATTCATTCGAAAAAACAGAGGTTTTGCATTGGGTAATGGTACTGTTTTTGTGGCCTTGCTTCTGACTGGGATCGGCTTTTTGTTTGCCCTGCCACTCGGTACGGCTGCAGCTACCGAAGAAACACTGAAAAGATTGGAAAGATAGGAGGGTAGTCGATACTACCCCCCCATATTTTAGCTACGCATTTGTTGATACTGCGTTTTCAATTCTTCAAATCGATCAAAAGCATCTTGACCAGGTGCCTGGTCAGCTCTGCTGATAATGCCGTACAAGTATTGCAGCTGAGATAAAAACATGGGCTGCGGGTACTTACCACCTTTGGTTTTTAGCTGATCTAACAAAGATTCTATTTGCCCCAATCTGGATTTATCCTGCGGACTAGGTGCTGGATTTTTCTTAAGTGTACGCTGTTCTTTTTCGAGTTTTGAAATCCATTTTTTAGTTTCAGAAATAAGATCGATCAATTCTAGCGATAGCTTTTCCTGAGCTTTCAAATCTGCATGGCTGGCCACCGTATCATCTATTCTTGGGTCTTTGAGAAGTTGGAAAGGGCGTTCCATCGTTTGGCCATCGATCGTTAATCGGGCAGTATATTTTCCAGGAGCGACCATTGGTCCGCGTGCATATGCACGGCGGCTGTTGGCATCCCAGCTCCCTTTATGTCGCATATCCCACTTAAATCGATGGTAACCCTTGCCCGTTTTCAGGTTGTTATTTACCGAAAGGTATTCAAAATTGGTAGCCATATCGCGGTAATAAGTCGATTGTCGCTGTTCTTGATTGGGACTGCTGACCAGACTACGAATAAGCTCGCCCGATTCATTCAGAATGTCGAGACGAATTGGATTTTTAGGCTCTTCGGCCAAATAATAGTCCATCCACACGCCTGGGCTTGGATAGTCCAATTGATCTGCGCGGCTGCGATAGCGGTAGCGGTGGGTGTCGCGGATGTTGGAAAAGTGATGCGTGTTGAGTGCTACACTTTCGTGTAAACTACTGATATCATCCATGATCCAGAAACCTCTACCCATAGTCGAAAGCACCAAATCTTGACGATGTACTTTAATATCGGTAATAGGCGTTACTGGTAAATTTTGTTGGAAAGACTGCCAGTTTTCACCATCATCAAACGAAATAAACAAACCGTATTCGGTACCAGCATATAGCAAACCTTCCCGATCGGGGTCTTCGCGCACTACGCGTACCGGGAAATCGGCAGGAATACCATTGGTGATGCGCTTCCAAGACTTACCATAATTAGTGGTTTTATAAATGTAGGGTTTCCAGTCGCCAAGTTGATAGCGAAGAACTGCAATAAATGCTTTTGCTGGATCGTGAGGAGAAGGCGCTACTGCATCCACTCGTCCGCCTTTCGGCAAATCTTTTGGCGTTACATTTTGCCAATTCTTACCTCCGTCGCGAGTCACATGCACAGGGCCGTCATTCGCACCCACCCAAATCAAACCTGCTGTCAATTTTGATTCTTGTATCGAGTAAATGGTGCTGTAAAATTCTTCCCCTGTAATATCCCGAGAAATCGGGCTACCTGAAATGACCTGTTTATCTGCTTCAAAAGCCGTTAAGTCCGGAGAAATAATTTCCCAGTTTTTACCGCCATTAGCGGTTTTGTGTACAAATTGAGAAGTATGATAAACAACATCTGGATCGTGAGGCGAAACGTGAATAGGCGATACCCGCTGGAAGCGAAATTTCAAATCCTTTGGATTGTGGCCATACATATATGCTGCACCGACATCATACGATTGTTCTTGGCCAGTTTTTTTGTTGTAGACACTAAATCTTCCCTTACAATTGGCATAAACGATATCTGGATTATCGGGTTTGGGGACTGCCGGGCCGGTTTCACAGCCTCCTGTATCCATAATAAAACCTGCTTCAGGCATCTGGTGTGAATTTGGCGGAAGCGAAGGCACCGAGATCGTCGTATAATTATCTTGCTGGCCAGCATATAACCAATACGGATATTGATTATCGACTTCTACCTGATACAACTCGGCCGTCGGCTGATTGAACTGGGTGGTCCAGCTTTTGCCACCGTTGTGACTGATATTGGCGCCACCGTCATTGCCCTGTACCATGAGTTGAGGATTGTCAGGGTGAATCCACATGGCATGATTATCACCGTGAGGCGTGGAAATACGTCTAAACGAGCGGCCTCCATCCGTAGATTTGTGGAAACGCAAGGTATTCACATAAACGATATCCGGATTTTGTGGATCAACATCGACATTATTGAAGTAAAAAGGACG
>JALEHC010000594.1 GCA_022763215.1 Saprospiraceae bacterium | reverse complement strand
TCCGCAGCACGAAAAGCCTCCTGTTCCAATTTTCGGTGCTTCCGATCACCCCAAGGCGTTAGTTTAAGCAATTGGTAATAATCAACTTGTGTCCAGGGATCTTGAAAATCAGCCAACCATGGAATTCCAGTTTTTTGCCGGAGGATGGTCGCTATGCGCGTATTGGAATGCGGTGGCCCATCTGAAAAAATCGCATCTACCGGATTTTCTTTGAGGTAATCCAACAAATATTTGACCGATGGTTTGATCCAGAGTGCTCTGGCATCGGGTATAAAAAAGTTAGATCGCACCCAGACCGATAGTTGATGAAAAAAATTCAACTGCTGGTCTTTTACATAAAAGACATTATTGACGTTGGCATCTTTTTTCTGGCCTGTAATAAATTTATAAATATGGTAAGGCTCCCAAATCTTGCCTTTCAGAATAGTCATCCCTTCCGGAATATCTTTTTCGTTGCTATGATCAATGGACGGATAATGGGCATCTTCTGCGGTATAAATGATTGGTTCCCAACCAAAATCACGGAGATATTTCGCAATTTTCAAACAACGCAAAACCCCAATGCCACCACAAGGTGGCCAATAATAACTTATGATCAGTACTTTTTTCTTATTGCTCAATGGTATGCGATTTCAGAATGAACAAATCACGCCAGCCTAATGGCCGTCCGAGTATGACCCGATTTAGCTTTCGCCAAAGGCTCCATTTCGGCAAAAATTTCAGGAAACTAAAAACACTTTGCGGATATATTCGACGAATTCTTTTGCCTTCGTAATAGGTGTGGTGCTTGTCTTGATATTCCAGCTTTTCAAATTCCTTACCAAAAGTGCTCCAAAAATAACCGTAAGCCAGCACATCTGCTTTGTGTTTGGGCGAAAGCCCGACCGTGGCTACCAACTTATACAATACTTCAAAAGACTGTGGCTTGTAAATTCCTTCCATTTGATCGTAATACGACTTCCCCAACAAAATAGAGGGTTTGCCCCAATAAGTTGCTTCCACACCGATAGTCGAACCAAAGGTGATGGTCTTTTCACAAGCATCCATAAGCGAATAAGTATGAATTTTTTCATCAGGCCTGATGAGTGTCAAATTCGGAAAATCCCAGCTATAGATGTCTCTGGTCTGCTGATTGTCTACTTTTTCCAGGTTTGGGTGCATGCGTAGGTAAAAATGAAACTCAGATTGGTTTTCAAAGTGTTGTAGCAATGCTATAATTGCCTCATTTTGATGCTCATATAAGTGCGTTTCCCATTGCATGATGGTTTTCATTTCATCTTCAGATGAATTGAATAACACGATATTTCGCTTCGTTGAGTCAAAGCCTTTCGGCAAATGCCCTTGCTCCATCTTGACCAGATAATTTCGGTCGTCGGTATTTGTTCCTTTTCGTTTTTTCTCAAACCAACTGGTGGCGATGGCAACCTTTTCTGGGTTATTTCCATCCCACATATCAAACATTTGCTGTTGTCGATAATCGAGGTTTTGCGGCAAGCTATTTTCATATAGCTCGTACTTTTCATAACTACAACCACGTTCGTGGGTAAGGTAGTCGATGTTTCGGGCGGCACAAAGCGAAACGACGGCATACCCCTCTGAGTGTCGACCATTAAATAAGAGCACCTTATCAGGCTGAATATCGTCGAACAATTGCTCCATATTGAGCACCACATTAGCTGCCATTCTAATTTGCCATTTTAGCAAATCCTTTCTTCGCCTTTCGGCAAATAGATTATAATCTCGCTCCAGCGAAATAACAGAAGAAGCGACTCCTCTCCCGATAGCCAAATCGTGAAAGGTAAAAGCTTTTAGTTCATCTAGTGTTTTTAATTCAGGTATGATCATCTCGTCCACTTCCGAATAGTGCTGCAAGGAATGCACCTGATGCACTCCTATTTTGGACATAAAATACTCCGTTCGGCCATCACAGATGGCGCAACCCAAAAGATTGTGACAAGGATTAAAAAAGCAAGATTGCAGTATACTATTGCACTTGACCACATGCACTTCATGGCCTTCGGCGATATATTTTTCCATGATTTCCACCTCCGTACCATAATGAAATGGCGATAAAGCATTGGTGGTAAATACAAGCAACTTCATACTTATTGTTCGATTTTTGAATCAATCGCCATGTATTTGGCGAAAGCCAAAGTAAGCGTCCGAATCTGTTCTTGGCGATCTATACTGGTATATTTAAACTTCGTTTCCCAGTTCACCGCTTTAATCAAGTGCCCTTCTTCCAAATAATAAAGAATAAACTGCAAAACAGAACGCTTTATTTCTTCTGGCTGCATCTGGCTACCCTTGGCAATAGCCGCTCGGCAAGCTTCTACAGAATCTATCTTAAAGGCCGCCTTACAGGCTGTATAATAGGCTTTTCCAAAATGCAAAGTTGGTCGCCCCATCAGCATGCTTTCCCAACCTACTGTACCAGTAATGGTGGAGGTAAATCGAGCGTGATGCATAAGCGTATTGGCATCAAAGTTGAGGGCCAGCAACTTCACGCGCGGATGCGCATGCAAGCGGTCATAAAAGTGACGAGAGCGAAACAAGCCATTGGCCGGACGATGCACATTGAACTGCGCTGGATGCTCCTTCACATAAACGAACCAGCCTTCCGGCAAAGCTTCGGCTATGGTTTCTATGGCTAATAATTGATTATCGTATTCTTCACCAAGGGGCAAAGACGACTTCTCTGGCTGTACATGCATGCCAAAGAACACATAGGGCTGGCTAAGATCAACCTCCAACTCTGCCAAACGATTATAATA